>CAZDXE010000028.1:0-16513 GCA_964509565.1 uncultured Dehalococcoidales bacterium
GGTAAACCGCACCACTACATAAACCAGCCATACCCCTGTAGGGTCGGGGCTCGTCTCCGACCGATGATGGCCATCGCAGCTAATCAGAAATTACCCCTAACTTTTCCAGGATAATGCCCACAAAGCGCATTATGCTTCCCACCAGAGACCGCGTCGGCTTGATGGCATTAAAGCGACATACCTCGTGGCAACACATGCATCGTATGCAGATGCTACGATTTATGTTTGCTGTCTTATTACTTATCGAAATGGCACCCACGGGGCAGATTTTCTCACACTTAGAGCATCCGGTGCAGTGGCGTTTAATTACACGTGGGCGAATGGAAAGCTCGCCCGCTAGCTCTCTGGACAGAAAGCCGGGCACCATTCTCAGGAGTGCACTGTTTGCACTGCTGGGCGGCTTAAAATCAGGAATTATGGCGCTTTCAATTTTCTCCCCCACCACCTCGACATTTTGCAAATTCCCCACTCCCAACCCCCTCTCATCGCCATACCTCGTGGTGTAAACATCCGCAGGGTTCAACCCAATGACCCTGGCCACCACCGCGTCCAGAGCCACGGCATCCTCGCTGGCAAGGATAACCCCGGCATGGTTAAGGCTCCCATCCGCCGGCCCCTCACCATCCATGGCAACCACCCCGTCCACTATTGTCAGCTGCGGTTTGATAGCAGCGAAGATATCCACCACCACCTGGGAAAAATCCTCGCTCCTTATATGTTCGCCGTGAAATCTTGTACGCAGGCCAGCGGGAATAACGCCATACATATTCTTTACGCCGCAGGTGAGAACCGTGAGAGAATGCGTCTTCAATTTAGGCAGATTGATTACCACGTCAGCATCCAGGGCAGCGGCAGCCAAGTACACCTTATCCAGAAAATGACCATTACACCTTCTCTCCACAAACCCAGCCTCTTTAAGATTGACCAACCTGACCCCAACTCTTTCACACATCTGGCGAAAACCCGAAACCAGAAAGCCGTCTCCGCTATCAGATTCAATGTCATCGCCCACAGTGATATCGGCAGCAACCGTTTTCAGTAACTCCAGGACAGCCTGCGCAAAAAGCGGATGCGTAATTATTCCCTTTTCCGGCGGGGATGCAGGGGAAAGATGGTTTATTTTCACGAATACCCTGTCACCGGGCTTGACTATCCTCTCCAATCCGCCAATGAGTTTGATGTTCTTCCCTATGGCTTCATAAAGTTGAGCGTAGTCATATTCATAAGCCCTTACGATTGAAACCTTTGCCTTATTCATATCATCAAAGCTCCAGTTTTAACTGTGTATGCCCGGGCTTTTTTGCCCTGCTTACAGACTTTATTTTCTGCCGACGGCACAGCCATGATTTTTCTGCATCGGGCAAGTCGGTACCCGCTCCCTGCAAGCCTTTGCGAATTTGCTTGATAGAATTCAACATCCGTATAGTAAAATACCTGTCCTGTTTTATTCCGGGTAACTTCGCAATTCTCCGCTGTTTCCGTACCCAGCCAGGGCATTTCCTCAAACGGCAGGCTGGCTCATTGGGGAACCAGACGCGCCTGCCGAGGTCTATATCCATGGGGCAAAGCGGCGCAGCACAAAGCTCATAGGAAGGACAATCAACCCGCTTCGCAGGCAAATCCAGTTGTTTCATATTACGAACTATTTATAGCACCAGTAACCCCCATTATACAAACAAGGCGGGAGTAGTGCCACCACCATATTGACACAAGCACGGAATACAGGTTAACCTAAGCGCTGTGGAGGGAACATACACAGGAGAACTAAGTGTCTGACGAAGGCATTTCCACACAATCATCATTTCTTTTGAGCACAGGCAAATCCGTAACTTCCATGGCTGCTTTCCCCTCCCCCACAGAGGAGTACTGTGCCGCCTTTGAAAAACGAGACGCACCATTTCTCTATTTCTATACTTTCAGACAGGAATCTATCAGGAAACACAGTTTTACAAGAGGTGAATTCTGGGATCTAGCCTGTACAGCGGCAGCGCATATCAGCAAGCTGGGAATATCAAAAGGGGACCGAATCGTCCACTGTTTTTCCTCCAACAGATCCTGCGACCTGGTATTCCGCCTGGCGGAGGTTCTCACTGGAAGTGTCCCCGTAACCACTAACTGGCAGGCGGATGATGATGACCGCGTCATCTACAAAGCGAGAATCACAGGAGCAAAAATCTGCATCTATGACGCAGCCTTTGCCTCACGCATCGAGAATATAAAGAGCAAGCTGCCAGGGATGATTTTCCTCGCAATCCACGAATTAGGCCCGGAGCTGCTTCCTTTCAATGCGCCTTATGCACCCCTCGATTATAACAATGAGCGAATTATCGTTTTCACTTCCGGCACAACAGGCAATCCCAGAGGAGTCA
Organism: uncultured Dehalococcoidales bacterium; assembly: GCA_964509565.1. GTDB lineage: Bacteria > Chloroflexota > Dehalococcoidia > GIF9 > AB-539-J10 > JAGMDB01. The sequence goes on from CAZDXE010000028.1 coordinate 2,370, forward strand.
GTCTCTCCCACCGCAGCTATCTAACCAACAGGCTTACCTACGAAACATATTTTGGACTTTCTGAAACGGCTCCGCTGGATTTATTCCTCACAAACCCGCTGCACCACACGAATTCCACGGCTTTATCCGACTGGGCAATTCGCCGCAAGGGAGCAGTAGTACACCTGCTGGAGAGATATACAACTCGCTACTGGAAGGTGCTAGCCGACGCTGTAGAGCATAAACGAGGCTTGCTCGTTGCCCCCATGGTTTCCCGCCATATCGATTTTCTTAATAACCTTTCCGAACAGGGGAAACTGCCCATTGAAGAAAACAGGCTCAAAGAAGCTTTGAAGCAAACGGATATACTGATTGGCTCCGCACCAGTAGGCCCGAAAACTATTGAAAGGATACGAAAATTCGCCGGGCACACTCCGCATGTCCGTTTTGGGGCAACTGAGACATGCCTCCAGGTAACTGCCACACCCACAGGGATATCGGAGAATGCAAGCATGGAATCCCTGAAAGCTGGTTGGTCACACCGATATCGCAACGAGGAAATGGCTGGTTATTATATTGGTAGAGAACACTTCCCCTTTACCAGGGTCAAGATAGTAAAATCCACCGAGCCAGGGAGCGCAGGCTACATGGTTACCTGCGAAACAGGAGAAGCAGGCTATATGCTCACACAGGGTGGCAACCTTTTTAGCCACTATGCAGGAGACGAAGAAGCAACCAGGAAGGTATTCAAAGAAGGCTGGTACACTGGCTTGAGAGACATCGTGTTTGCCCTGAAGGGCAATGATGGAAAATTGGACTACTACTGGGTGTCCAGAGACTCCGAACTTCTTATCCGCGGCGGCGCCAATTATGCTTATCCGCAGCTAGCAGAGGAGCTTGCAGGGTTCATATCCGATTTCTATCACCTGCCGCCCAAAACATTCCAGTTAGCTGTAGTTGGCATTCGGCTGGAGAGTGAGCACGAGGATTCCTGTTGCGTGACAATTGAACTATCCGATGATGTCGATGATGCCAGCAGGCAACGGCTGGAGTCCAGTTTCCTGGAAGAGGCAAGAAAGTCAGTATCCAGGGGAGCCAGGCCTGACTACCTGCGCTTCGCCAGGGTTCCCAGGAATTTCAAAGGCGCAACGCTGTATCCTCAATTAAAGCAGGATTTCCTGGACTTCTTGAGGAGCAACGAGGGAAAACCACCAGCCGCACCAGAAAATTGGCAGGCAAGTGCGCTACCTCACCTTAATCCTCTCCCTGTCAAGGGAGAGAGAACCAGACCTTAACCCGTGCATTCAGCGAGCGACTACTATGTGTCATTGCGAGGGGCCACAGGAGACCTGGTAATTTCACAATGACCTCTAATCCCACGAGCCATAATTACCATCTGTGTGGTAAGCTTCCTAGGTCTTCACTCACGGATTAAGAGTTTAAGTCGCCTTTTGGGGTGGCTTCAACATGAAGGCGCAAGCGCTGGCTACACCCAACATCGCCGCCACGGCAATGAAGGCCAGTTTGTAGCTACCCGTAACGTCATAGAGATAGCCGGCCAGTATCGGGGAGATTGCCCCCCCAAGGCCCCAACTCACATCCAGCATCCCGTAAATGCTGCCGTGAAATTTCGTTCCAAAATAGTCAGCAAGTATTGCAGGGAACAGGGCAAACCCCGCACCAGCGAAGCCAATAGCGACGAAATACAGGTAGAACTCCCATACCTGTCTCGTTCTTAGTAACCACACGGTGAGCACCGTCAACCCGAGAAAGCAAACGAATAAGAGCGGCTGCCTGCCGGTTCTGTCCGATAGCTTGCTAATTACCAGGGCCCCAACCGAATGAGCAATGCTACCCACACCGATTATGGTGGCGGCGGTCATATCAGAAATGCCGAAACTGGTCATATATGCTTTCAAATGGATGTACAGGCCAACGCGCATCCCGTAACTCCCGTACATCAGGAACAGAAGCCAGAACTGCAATGTTCCAAGGGCCTGTCGAACCGTGAAGTTGCTTTCAGTTCCCACCAGCTCACCACCTGGCTTGCTGTCGGTGCGCGTTTCTTCGCCGCCTGAACGGCGGCCTTTCTCTACGGGGCTGAGCTTCATGGCACTGGCGGCAAGCGGCCCCAGGCTGACTAGAAGCCCGGCTAAGGCCAGATATGCATTCCGCCAACCTAACCAGAGGATCAGGAATTGGGTGAGGGGCACTATCACAAATGATCCTGGCCCCATGCCAGCCTGTGTGATCCCCAGTGCCATTCCCCTCCTCTTCACAAACCAGCGTGTTACCGTTGAAACCGCCGGTACCCAACCAAGGCCTATGCCAACACCTATGACTACGCCGTAGAACAAATACAGTTGCCAGAGCTGTGTGACGGTAAACATTAACGCATACCCTACCCCCATAATTATGACCGAAGCCATCAATACAGGTTTTGGCCCATATCTGTCATTCAACCGCCCGGCCAGCATCGATAGAAGACAGCTCGTCACGGCGAACAAGGAGTATGCTCCGGATACAGCCGCCCGCCCCCACTCCAGGTCGCTGCACATCTCCGTAAGGAAAAGCCCATAGGTGCCGTTTATGCCCCACTGAAGGGACAGAACAACGGCAGCCGCAGCCACAATCACCCACCCATAATAGAAGTGAGGTTTCCATCCGTCAGCCATAATGCTGGTAAAAGTAACACAACTCTCGCCACAAAGGAAGCAGTCTGCCTTTTCTGAATGGAGCAGGGCAAAGCTCTACAGCGTTCACAGCCTTGCTGCTCCCCACGGACACCATATCCACCTTTTCCTTATACCACATCGCAAGAATCGGGAAAATCCCTTAAGCAGATCCACACCACCATTTTGTGCAGGAGAGCGCCTGGCTCACGGTCTATATCCCTGTAGTGGCGGGGTTTATCCCCGCCTGTGTGGTGGGACTTCGATGTTATTCTTCGCCTCCTCAAACTCCCGCCTTACTGTCTCCGCCTCGTTGGAAAGTCGCTCCCACTCTGCGTTGAGTGCATTGATGTTCTTCTTTAGATTGCGATGCTTCTCGATAGTTTCGACAACTTGCGCGCTATCGCTGTAATGCTCCGAACTGGAAAATAAGGTCTCGGTTTCCCTAAATTGTTCCTCAAGCTCGGCAAGTGCAGCTTCGATTTCCTCAATTCTCTCCCTGATGGGAGCACTTTTACGATAATACTGATTCCTCAATTCGCCCTCGATTATCTTGCGCTGCTGCAAGCTGGCTCTTGTTAGCCTTTCCTTCGTGGCGCTGCTTTTAGCTGCGCTGGTTTTACTTGTGTTAGCTTTCCTGGCTGGAGCGGTTTTTGAATCCCTCTCCATCACAGGCTTTTTCCAATCAAGATACTCATCATAATCCCCGGAGAATACCCGAAGCGTGCCATTCCTCACCTCGATAATCTTGTTTGCGATTTGCCGAATCAGCGTTCGGTCATGTGTAATGAAGCAAAGAGTCCTGCCATAAGCCTCCAACGCATCAGCGAGTATCTCCCGTGAGGCAATATCGAGATGATTGGTAGGCTCATCCATTAACAGGAAGTTCGTTGGCTGCGTCAGTATTCTGGCTATCGCCAGGCGGCTCTTTTCCCCACCGGAGAGGACAGAGACTTTCTTATATACATCATCGCCGCTAAAGAGGAAAGCTCCTAAAATCCCCCTCAGCTTTTGTTCTTGTTCATCTGGAGCCACATATTGCATTTCGCCGATAACGCTATTTTCAGGGTTGAGAAGTTCAAGCTGATACTGAGCATAGTAAGCCGTGGTGATATTGTATCCTGGTTGACGCTCTCCTTTCTCAAAGGGGAGCACTCCTGCCAGAATCTTGAGCAGCGTTGTTTTCCCGGCGCCATTAGGACCCACCAGCGCCACGCGATCCCCTCGATTAAGAACCAGGTTGAGGTCGCGATAAACTACATTTGAGCCATATGACTTGCGGATATGCTTGAGAGCGATGACTTCCTTCCCACCCATGGCTGCCTCTGGGAACGAGAAATGCATCTTCCTGATTGTCCTTGGAACCACCACCCTCTCCATCTTTTCAAGTTGTTTTATTCGGCTTTGAACCTGGGTGGCCTTGGTGTTCTTGGCACGGAATCGCTCAATAAATCGCATTTCCCTCTTGATTTTAGATTCCTGCCTCTTTGCCGTGGCTTGAGTCACCTCAAGTTCCTTTTGCCGCGCCACAACGAAGCTATCATAGTTGCCACGGTGAGATATAACTTTGCCCTGTTCGATGGCTAACACTCTGTCTATCACTCGATTCAAAAATGCCCGGTCGTGCGAAGTAAGCAGAACCGCGCCCTGGTAAGCTCTGAGGTAATTCTCAAACCAGATGCAGGACTCCAGATCCAGGTGATTTGTCGGTTCGTCAAGCAGAAGCAGGTCAGGGTTAAGAAGGAGGAGCTTAGCCAGCGTGGAGCGCATCAGCCACCCACCACTAAAATCGCTTAAAGGGCGATGAAAATCCGATTCCGCAAACCCCAGGCCGGAGAGGACAATTCTGGCTTCATGTTCAGCATCGTAGCCGCCAGCCGCCTCAAATCTATACTGCAATTCACCCAACTCGCGCAGAAGCTGCGCCGAATCCTTCTCCTCCACTCCCTCTGCCAACATTTGTTGAAGAAGCTGAATCCGATGAGCCAGCCCATTTATCCTGGTCGAAGCGTTGGCAACATCATCGAGCAAGAGTCGCCCGGACGAGGGGCTGATGTCCTGTTCTAAATAACCGATGCTGGCACCTTTCCGACTGGTTATGCTGCCTTCATCGGGGCTTGCATTCCCCACGATGATTTCAAATAGCGTCGTCTTTCCCGAGCCATTCGGCCCTAGGATACATATACGATCCCTCACGCCAACATTAAAGGTGACATCACTGAACAGGGTTTGTTCGCCATAAGATTTGGATATGTTTGAAACACCAAGCATTTTAAGTCCGTAGTCCGACTGATTATACAGGTTTGGAAGCATCAATAACCAGCGCCAGCCCCTCCGTCTCTACTGTCCTCCTCAGGGAGAAGGGAAAGTTAAGTGGAAATTCTCTGCCTCCATAATCATGTAGTGGCGGGGTTTATCCCCACCTTATCCTGGCAATGGTAGCGAAAGAAGCCAGCCATCACAAGCTCTGATTGGCACTCAGGCTTGAAAATTATGGTAGCCTAGTGTATCATCATTGTAGATACATTTGTAGAGGTACTCTAATGCAAAGTCGCATACAGAAGTGGGGGAACAGTCTGGCGCTGCGCATCCCGAAACCATTCGCCAGAGAAATAGGCCTCTCCCGTGGCGCGCCTGTCGATATGTTACTGGAAGATGGAAGGCTCATCGTGACGCCTGCCCCCAAACCTCCTGTGATTCTCGAACAATTACTAAAACAGGTCACGGAGAATAACATCCATCGGGAAATCGATACAGGTTCAGTAACTGGCAAAGAGACATGGTGAAAGATAAGGCATACGTTCCCGCCCGCGGCGATGTCGTCTGGATCACTTTGAATCCTCAGTCTGGTCACGAACAATCCGGGCGTCGGCCAGCAGTTATCCTCTCACCAGGGATATACAATGGCAAGACAGGGCTTGCTATTCTATGTCCCATCACAAAGCAAATCAAAGGTTATCCTTTTGAGGTTCTTATTCCCTATGGCATGGCTGTCGGCGGGGCAGTTCTGTCCGACCAGGTGAAAAGCCTGGATTGGCGAGCACGAGAAGCCGAGTTGATTTGCAAACTGCCGGACAGCACTATTGCGGAAGCACTGCAAAAATTGGGCACACTACTGCTCCAGACTTGATAGTCGGGGGCAAGCTCTATCCCTTGCTAAAAAGACATTAACTGTGCAATACTCAAACTAACAGCACACCTGTGATGGTCAATTTTAAACTGAGAAATAGCAGAGGGTGTATATGCTTACTCCATGTCTTTACCTGGAAAAATATGGCATACCGGCACGAGAGCGCCTGGCCCAATTAATCGCAGAGGCAAAAAGCGATGATGCCCTTGCGCCCATAACTGTTGTTGTGCCCACCCAGTATGCAGGATTATCGCTGCGCCGCAGTTTAAACAGTAAAAACGGCCTGGTAAACATACGCTTCATGATAGCACCAAGGCTCGCTGAATACCTGGGCTCTCCCAGACTCGCTGAAAAAGGGAAAACGCCGCTATCTCCCATTATGGAATTGGCTGCTATACGCCATTTCGCCAGGGACATGCACGGACATGGCCCCCTCGGCAACGTAGCAGAACATCCCAAGCTACATTCGTCTCTCAGATACACTTTCAGAGACCTGGACAGATTATCGGAAGCTGAACTGGATAATATTGAAGCGATAGACCCGCTTCGTGCTCAGATTGTAAAGTGGTACCGCCTGTTTCGTGATTTACTGCGCAATCATTACGATAGAGAGGAGCTTTCCCTGGCTGCCGCTGCGGCTCTTAAGGAAGGAACAGCAAGCAGTATTCTCAAGGACCTGGGTTTTATCATATTTCACCTGGTGCCTGATTTCTCGCCCGGCGAGCTTGCCATGGTGGCAGCGCTGAGCGACACAGGGAAATGCGCAGCAATACTGGGCCTTAGCGGCGAGCCTGAAAGCGATGTGCTAACACTGCTGACGGCAAATCGGCTTAAGCCATGCCTGGGAGAGACTGAACCTCCACGGGAAATATCCCGGGAAAGCAACACCGTTCACCACCTGTTGATAGCCCCCGATGCCCAGGAGGAAATACGCTGGATAATACGCCATATTATTCGTCAAGCCGAAGAGGGCCTGCCTTTCCACAGGATGGCAATCCTGTATCGGCAGAGAGACCCATACGCATTCCTGGTCCAGAGCCAGCTACGCCTGGCTGGCATACCTGTTGCAGGCCCGGATGCAACGTCATTAAGAGACACTCCTGCTGGCAAACTGCTGGTTTATCTCCTGGAAGCTATTGGAACTGATTTTGCCCGAACCAGCGTTATGCGCTGGATAGCTGAAGCTCCAGTCAAGTCCAGCATAGACGGTGAACTTGCATCAAAGGAGCTTGCCCACTGGGAGGTCATTTCACGAGAGCTGGGCATTATTAAGGGAGCCTCGCAGTGGCAGGAACGATTGACACGTTACAGCGACGGATTGGACAAGCGAATAGGCATGCTGGAGAGCCTCGAAGAGGCAAGCCCCGCTCAACTCAAAGGACTCCACAAACAGAGAGACTCAGCCCACCGGCTGGCTCTCTTCATCAAGGATTTACTCTCCATCTCTCCACCATCGAACGGAAGTCTGTGGAGCGCCTATGCAAAATGGGCCGGGGATTTAGTGAAAAAATATGCGCATCACCCGACCGGGTGGCCGCAGGAGCACCAGAACAGCTATGAACGAATTATAACACTCCTGGACGAGCTGAAAGCGCTTGACGACTTGATACCCGGGGGAACCGACCTGGCAAACTTCCACCTGATACTTAATGACATCCTGGAGTCTCCTTCGGGACGGAGCGGGCTAACCGGGGCAGGTGTGTTCGTGGCTCCGGTAGCTGCTGCACAGGCCATGGATTTCGAAATCGTATATATCGTGGGCATGACAGAGGGGGCTTTTCCTCCTGCCGTACCGGATGACCCTGTATTGCCAGACCGCCTGCGTAAAACATTGACGGGTACTGAGAACCTGCCATTGCGTCAATCCAGGCATATAGAAGAACGACGCCTCTTCCTGGCAGCCCTGGCGGCAGGGCAGAAGCAAATTCTCTCCTATCCCCGAGCGGATAGTTCGTCGCAGCGCGGCCAGTATCCCTCGCCATGGTTCGTGGCTGAAGCCAGCCGCCTCCACAATGCTCCCGTAAGCTCTGACGGCATCGAGAAGCTGGAAAGTGAACAATGGCTCTCATTGATACACTCTTCACAACATAGCCTGGAATACGCAAGTAGCCTGGCTCCTGCCGACAACAATGACTATGACATGTCGAGCATTGCCAGATGGCGAGAGAGGAATTATAGCCTGGAACGCCATTTCCTGATGAAGAAGGACAGTCCGGGATACCGCGCCCTGCAAATGGAAAAGGGGCGGAGAGGAAGTAACTTCACTGTCTGGGATGGGCGGTTATCCGAATTGGTGGGCAAGAGCCGACGCCTGGGACTACCGCAGGACAACCGATTTTCCCCCACCAGGCTGGAAAGGTGGGCCGTGTGCCCCTTCCGTTATTTTTTGGGAGATGTCCTTGGCATCTCGGCGCTGGAACGGCCAGAGGAACTCATGAGCATTTCACCCCTGAACCGCGGAGCACTTCTCCACCAGGTCATGGAGCGGCTTGTTAACGCTGCCCGCAAGGCGGGATGCCTGCCAGATTTCGGGCAGAGCTGGAACCAGTCACATCGAGAAATGCTGATGCAAATAGCTGAAGAGGAGTTTGAGAAAGCCGAAGCATCCGGGATTACAGGCCGCCAGCTCCTGTGGGAAATAGCCAAAGAGGAGATGCGACAGGACCTTATAGCTTTACTGGAAACTGATAGTCGATGGCGAATCCAGGAGGATTCACGCCCCCTGTGGGTAGAGCGCCAATTCGGTTTTGCCAGGGACAACAACCTTCCACCAGTGGTAATTACCCTAACGAATGGTGCACATGTATCTCTGCGCGGGTTAATCGACAGAGTGGATGAAAACCCCTCTCGCTCAAAGATAATCGTCATGGATTACAAATTTGGAAGCGCCTTTCTTTACAGGGACATGAACAAAGACCCGCTGGGAGGCGGGCGGCACCTGCAACTCCCGGTGTACGCACTGGCAGCAAGCAATGCACTGGGGAAACCGGCAGAAGTGATAGCACTCTACTGGTTTGCCACCGCTAAGGGAAAATTCGAAAAGAAAATTGTGTCACTGTCTGAAGTGGAAACACGATTCCAGAAAATGGTAGAAATAATTGCTTCTGGTATCGAACAGGGGCTGTTCCCGGCAAATCCAGGTTCGACAGATAACCAGGCGGAAAATTGCCAATACTGCGATTTTGATCGCATCTGCCCGGCTAACCGTGACTTGCTATGGGAACGCAAATCACAAAGTCCCGAGCTGGCTACATATCTTAAGTTGGGGAAATTAGAGCCAGAGCAGGAAGATAAGCAATGAGTGGAACCTTTATACCAGGCGACCAGGCGCAGAGGGAACGCATAGCTTCGGCGCTGGATGAGACACTTTTTGTCCAGGCAGGTGCGGGTACCGGTAAAACAAAGTCGCTGGTATCCCGTATTGTTACCCTGATAACCTCTGACAGAGCAAACGTGGACAGCATCGCCGCTATCACCTTCACCGAAGCTGCTGCCGCTGAATTAAGAGACAGGGTTCGGCGAGAGCTTGAAGCACAGTCCATTGATACCAGGAACAGCTCTGACGAGCGGAAGCGATGCCTCAACGCCGTCCGCGGACTGGAAAACGCCTCCATACAGACTCTTCACAGCTTCGCTGCCGCATTACTGAAAGAATGTCCCCTCGAGGCTGGCCTGCCACCCAACTATGAAGTGACAGAAGAAATCGAGGCAGACATCAACTTCGAGGAACGCTGGCAACAGTGGCTCGATGAAGCTCTGGATTCTGAAACGATGGTTCCTCACCTGCACAGAGCTTTGAGCATGGGGTTGCGCCTGGAGAACCTGAAAACGGTGGCTAAATCATTTCACGATAACTACAACCTGTTGCCAGGTAGCTTCCCTCCACTACCAGAACCAGCAAAGGAAGCAGTGTGCCAGGTCATCGAAGCCTCTGGCAAAATTCGCAGGCTGCTGCCGCTGGCAATCAACGGGGCAGATGACGTGCTGGCCAGCTATTCCAACCGCTTAGCCGAGCTTGGAGACCGCTTAGCCACACTCGATGCTGACAGCGATGCTGCTCTATCTATATTAACCAGGTGGGGTAAACTATCCTTCTCCAAAGGTAAGCAATCCGACTGGGATACTAATCCAGCAACGGATATAAACGGATGCAAGGAATTGAAAACGCTCTTTGCAGAACTCGAGAGCGCGAAAAATAAAGAGTTGGAAGCTGTCCGCAGAGCTATTCTCATGCCCCTGCTCGAAAGCCTGCGCCGCTTCGCTTTGGATTATGTCGAGGAGCGGCGACGGCGCGGCAAGGCAGAATTTCACGACCTCCTGGTGTGGGCACGAAACCTGATTCGGGATAACCCCGACGTAAGAGCCCACTTCCAGAAACGTTTTACCCATATCCTCATCGACGAGTTCCAGGATACCGACCCAATACAGGCAGAAATAGCTTTCTTCCTGTCCGAAGCTTCAGCTAACGATGCTAACTTCTGCGGCAATAGCGTAGATTGGACTGCTGCAAATCTCGCGCCAGGGAAACTATTCGTAGTGGGCGACCCGAAACAGTCTATCTACCGCTTTCGTCGCGCTGCCTTAGCTGCGGTAGAACAGGTACATGACCTCATGGGAGGCAATGCCGTCCCCCTCACACAGAATTTCCGCTCACAGGAAAGCATTATCGACTGGGTGAACTTCGTTTTCAGCCAGTGGATGGGACAGGGTGTGCCAGGGATACAGTCACCCTATTTAGAACTCATAGCCAGGTGGACTCCTCCTGAAACAACCCCGCCACTGGGAGTACACTGGTTCGGCGAGCCCAGCACAGGAAAGGCAGCTTCGCTACGACGGCAGGAGGCAACAGCAATTACAACCATGCTCCAGGATATTAAATCGGGCCCATGGATGGTGCGCGATGAGGGAAAAAACGAGCTACGCAGCGCCAATTACAAAGACGTATGTATTCTCATTCCAACACGGACTGGCCTCCAGGCGCTGGAGCGTGCGTTAGAGACAGCAAATATTCCCTACCGCGTGGAAAGCCAATCACTGGTACTGGGAACCCAGGACGTTCGCGAAATGCTGGCATGCCTACGAGCTATCGACTCGCCCGCCGACCAGATAGCTCTGGTTGCATCATTACGTTCCTCTGCCTTTGGCTGTAGCGACGTGGAGCTCTTGCAATTCGTGGAAAATGGTGGGCGCCTGGATTACGTTGCGCCTGGCACGACAGAAGGGCCGGTAAAGGATGCCCTTAATACGCTTTACCGCTACCACCAGGAGCGCACCTGGACACAACTCGACGAAATAATAGAGAGGTTTATACGCGAACGTCGCATGGCAGAAGTGTGTTTCGGACGGACAAGACCCCGCGAGCGGCTGCGCCGATTACGCTTCGTTGTAGAACGCGCCAGAGCCTTTGCTCGAGTTGGGGGAAATTCCCTCCGCTCCTTCCTGGACTGGATAGAGCGCCAGGCCAGCGAAAATGCCCGCATGGTAGAAATTCCCATACCCGAAACCGACGAGGACGCTGTTCGAATTATGACTATCCACGGCGCTAAAGGCCTGGAATTTCCTGTCGTTATACTGGCAGGCATCGGCAGCCAGCCAACGCACAAAACCAGCCCTGTTATTTTCGACCGCAGAAACCACTCTGTAGAGGTAAGCGTCGGGACCAGGGATTCAGCTTTTAGCACAGGCAACTATGAAGCCGCCCAGGAGCAACAGAACCTGGCAGAGGAAGCCGAAGGCATACGGCTCATGTACGTTTCGGCTACCAGGGCCAGAGACCATCTCGTTGTGAGCCTGTTTCATTCAACGAGAAATCAGAAATCGCCCGCAGCAGTAATCAATCACCTCTGCTCAACTAAAACAGAGCTGTGGCACGAAATTACTTTATCTCCTCTGGATATACGTACGGAATCCCCGTCAAAAGTCGCCAAAGATACGATGCTGGACACTGAGGCCGATAGAGATGCCTGGCTGGAGCACAGGGAAATCATATTACAGAGAGCGTCCCGACCGGCTGCAGTGGCAGTGACTACCATTGTACGCATGGACAAGGAAGAAGCCGAGAGGGGAGAAGTCCCATACCGACGAGGTCGCGGCGGCACGAGCATGGGACGGGCTGTTCATAGCGTCCTGCAAAGCGTGGACCTGGTTACGGCAGCAGGACTGGAACAGATGAGCAAAGCGCAGGCAGCAGTCGAAGGCATAACAAACCGCTGGCAGGAAGTAGCAGAGCTGGCACGCAGGGGGCTCGAGTCAGTAGTAGTCAAACGTGCTATAGCTTCCGGGCGATATTACCGTGAGGTATTCGTCAGCATACCACTGGGCGAGGAACGCATGGAGGGTTTTATCGACCTGCTTTTTGAAGACGACGGCGGTTTTGTAATAGCCGATTACAAGACAGACGTAATAGATAACGAAACGACGTTACTGGAAGACCACAAACAATACGCTTTGCAGGCTGGAATTTACGCCTTTGCCCTGAGTAAAGTTACGGGAAAAGCAGTACGGGAAGTGGTGCTGGTCTTCCTCCGCTCTGACAAAGAGATAGTAATAGGCAATATCGATTCCCTTAAGACACAGGCTTACCAACACGCCATGTCCACCCTTCACCCTCTTCATTTAGCTTCGCCCATGTAACCCTGTAGCCAGGAAAGTAAGCCCTTTGCTATCATAAATCTCTTCATTTCCAGAATAAAGACCAGCAATTATGTTAAAATGTCGATCATCTGAGATTTTCTTCAAACAGGCTGGAGAGCCTGCTTCTGGACAAAATCCAGCATATGAACTAAGAAGGGCAATATAATCAATCAATGGCCATAATCATTAAATCTCCCGGTGAAATTGATGCTATGCGGCGGGCAGGCGTAGTTGTTGCTTCCATCCTGGAGATACTCTCTAAAGAGACAAAGGCTGGAATGACAACCCGTCAACTCGATGATATTGCAGTAAAAGAGCTGGCGAAATGTGGAGCTACGGCATCATTTAAAGGCTATGGGGGATTCCCTGCCAGTCTTTGCGTATCAGTAAATGACGAGATAGTACACGGTATCCCTGGTAATAGAACAATTCGTGATGGCGATATCGTCTCCCTGGATTTTGGTGCCATTGTCGATGGTTTCCATGGTGATGCTGCTTTAACCATAGGAATAGGTGAAATCAGCCACCAGGCGAAGCAGCTTCTGGAAGCAACCAGAGCTTCCCTTGAGGCTGGAATTGCTGCCGCTCGACCTGGAGCACATCTAAGCGATATATCAGCCGCTGTTCAGCATTATGTAGAATCGAGGGGCTTCTCAGTCGTGCGTGAATATACAGGACACGGTATCGGGAGAGACATGCATGAAGACCCCCAGGTACCAAACTTTGGACCATCAGGGCACGGCCCTATCCTGCGCAAAGGAATGACCTTCGCACTTGAACCGATGGTGAATACTGGCGGGTGGCGAACTAAGGTTAAGAAGAATCGCTGGACAGTCGTTACTGCCGATGGTAGCCTCTCTGCACACTTTGAAAAAGACATTGTCATTACCGACAGTGAGGCAGAAGTTCTTTCACCCTGGGAACTGAACTGCCCCCTATGACTGAAGCGGCGACTCAGTCATCTTCCCACCGGTAGAGCTTTTCCTTTACTTTTAGCTTCTCCACTCCACAGTTAAAGCAAATACCGTTGTGACAGCATATCATTTCACCGCATTCGGGGCATTTCCATTTGTCAGTCTCCCTTTCGAGTAGTTTTGCGATGCCATGCTCCTTGATGAATTCAAGGTTCTCAATCATGCTCATCCTGAATTTTTTACGGTAACTGGCATCGAGATGCTTGAGGTTCTCACATGGGAAATCAGGGCACTCATAGCAGTATTTCACTTTGCCTTCCATTAACATCGCGCAGCGCTTTTTTAAGAAAGCACAAATTTTATCCCGTGCTCGGCAACCACGGCAGTACGGCATCCTTATTCCCTTACTTCGAACGTCATTGGCAAACGCAAGGTAACCACTACAGACTGCACAATTCATGCCACAGGGAGCAATCAATTCTTCGTTCATTTCAGTACAACAGAATTTATACCAGTGAAATAGCAACGGTCAACAAACCAGCGGAATATTCTATCGAAGACGCGACAAGGTATGACTGGAATTTCTCTGCTTCTTCATGGCAAGATCCTTTCTATCCTCCATCATAGAATATCTCGACCCTGCCAAAGCTTCCCAACCTGAAATGTCTAATCTCATGGAGCCACTCCAAAAGGATAAAAACAGTAATTGACAGGATTTAGATAATTAGAAAGCCGGCTCGCTTTCCTCGATACATGGTGCATGTGATTTAGTTCAGATAGGTTAGTGACACACACACAGAAGTTATGAAAGGACGT
>CAZDXE010000029.1:0-14786 GCA_964509565.1 uncultured Dehalococcoidales bacterium
TGTTGGAACCGTAGCCTGCGATTTCGGCATAAATGTTAGCCCTCCTCCTTATGGCAGATTCCATTTCCTCCAGAATTACAATGCCAGCACCCTCTCCAAGTACAAAACCATCTCTATCTTTATCGAATGGGCGTGATGCTTTTTCTGGTGCGTCATTCCTTCGAGATGTAGCTCTTATTCTATCGAGCCCGGCTATGCCTGTGGGGAGAATATATGCTTCGCTTCCTCCAGCAATCATAGCGTCCGCTTCGCCATATTGAATGAGCCTGAAGGCATCGCCAAGACAGTGGCTTCCAGTGGCACAAGCGGTAACCACGCATTTACTTGGCCCCTTAGCACCAGAAAAGATGGACACTTCTCCTGCTGCCATGTTAGCTATAAATGCAGTGATGAAAAAGGGAGAGACAGCCCTGTCCCCTTCATCTCGAAGTGCAAAGAGGTTCTTTTCGTAAGTTGCCATGCCTCCAATGCATGAGCCTATTACTATTCCCACCCTGCTGGCATTGCTATCGTTGATATTCAACCCGGAGTTATCCAATGCCATCCGAGTAGCCGCCAGTGCGTAGTGAATAAATGGGTCTGTTCTTCTTATCTTTTTCTTGTCCAGAAAATTCTCAGGGTGGAAATCCTTAATCTCAGCGGCAATTTGTGTTTTGAAGCCTGCAGGGTCGAATTTGGTAATCCTTGCTACTCCTGATTTACCCTGACATACTGCTTGCCACGACTCCTCAGCACTATTAGCTAATGGAGTAACGGCGCCAATACCTGTAATAACTACGCGTCTTTTGCCCATTCCTCTCATTGGTGGCTGGTCTGCTTCCCCTTCCTGGCTTGCTCCTGAACCTGTTGATCCATGTCCTCAATTACAATATCGCTCAGCTTTCCCTTGCTGCGGGCATAATTTAATATTCCATCGGGATTCATGGTATGGACATGCGCTTTCAGGAGCTTTTCATCACCCACCACGAGAGGGCATTCCCCGGAGGCAATAATTCTATCTCTTATCTCTTCTACAGGTAAAGATTCACCTTCAAGCAGGAATTGCACATCAAAGCCATAGACTCTTTTCGCTTCTTTTCTTACGGGTGGGGCAGTTGTGTGGGTTTTTCTTATGGAGTGAGTATCGCTGGATTTCGTGCGGCAGATAGCGCTCTCCATACCCTTGAAGAAGTAATATAAGCCCTTTGCTCCAGCATCTACTACCCCCGCCTCTTTCAACACCGGGAGTAGCTCAGGTGTTTTCTTGACCGTTTTCCTTGCTCTCACGACAACCGCAGTTATGGCTCGCGCAAATCCTGCTTTCCTTTCCGCAATGCGTGATGCCTCCTCAGAAACCTCCCTGATAACAGTGAGGATAGTCCCCTCAACAGGCTTTTCCACGACTTTGTAGGCTTGTTCTGAGGCAATGTAGAGGGAGTGAGCAAAATCAGTAAAGGAGAAAGTCTTCTTTCCTTCCAGTCCTTTGGCCAACCCTCTCATTATTTGTGAAAGGATAACGCCGGAGTTCCCTCTGGCTCCCAGAATAGCCCCCTTGGCTGCCGAAGCAGCGACAATGCCTGCAGAAGAAGGGTCTGCTTTCTCTGCAGCCTCTATAGCTGACTTCATGGTGAGGAACATATTTATACCGGTATCTCCGTCGGGAACGGGGAAAACGTTCAGTGCGTTTACTTCATCCACATGCTGTTCAATATATACTCCCGCTTCCTTGAATGCTTTCTTTAAATCCTGCCCATTCAGTTCTACTTCCGTTGCAGTGGCCATAATTGCCTCCTATTTTACTCGTTATAGAAACCTATTCCCAGGCTATCAGCGCTCAGATGAATCGCTAATACTGGAGGAGCTTCTCCTATCCAGAGCTCGGCGCAGTTATATTGAGATGCTATCCATTTATTGAATTCCTCGGCTTCTTCTCTGGCTGCAGCATGAATCACTGCGGCGTGAAGGGGTGTATCTTTCCTTGCTCTTTCCTGCACCAGCTCCCTGAGGCGGTTACGTCCTTCCTTCTGCGTGGCGTATTTATCACCGGATGCCATAAGTTTTCCTTCCTTAATGGTGATAATGTAGCTCTCCTCCCTTGAGTCCACTTCCGATTCACTGATACGACCAAGCCGCAGGAAGTAACTGATTGAGCCCGGGTTCAGGAAGACATTCAGTTTGGGGATAACGCTCTTCGCCGCCTTAACTACATCTTTCAAGCCCGCACCAGCGTCAGCAGCTCGGGCAGCAGCCGTGGCTACCAGCCCCAGAGGGGTTGTAACGAACTGGGAATCGATAACCTCAATGGGGATGCCTTCAACCATCTCCTGTGCCATCACGGCAGAGCGGTAGCCTGCTGAAGGCGTATTGGCAGCGAGCGTGATGGCGACTATACCGTCAACCTTACCCCGCAACTTTTCGAATAAACTATAAAACTCCCCTTGAACTGAACCGCTGGTGCTGGGCAGAGTTTCAGATGTTTTCAATCGGGCATAAAATTCATCAGGGGTCATATCTACCCAGTCGGCATATTCTTTCTTATCCCACATCAGGTGTAGTGGAACCAGCCTGACGTGAAATTCATCAGCCAACTCCGGGGTAATAGCAGAGCTGCTATCTACAATCACAGCTATAGACATAATTCACCTCCTAGTCTAACATTCGCTACCAATCATATCTTAACATGAATGTTCTCTAATTTGTATATCTGCTAAATTACAATAATTTTATATTCGCTGACTCGTATGCCTGTGCTCCCAGAATTTGAATTTTCATTGCAATTTTCCCAGCTCCGATTTTAATTCTCCCAAGAAGTTTGCTTCCACCGCTAAGTTTACTTGATGTATAGCCTCGGCCACCTCAGGGGCTTTGGAGCGACCATGCCCAACCCATACCACTCCATCGATGCCGTAAATCATTGCGCCACCGTTTACATCGGCTATATGCGTCAGAGCAAACAAATCATTGCCAATGGCATCGATTTCTTTCTGTGCAAGGTGTTTCCCCAGTCGTGCTCTTAGCCATTCAATGGTAGAATTACCCAGGCCCTCACAGAATTTAAGCAGGATGTTACCGGTAAATCCATCACAGACTATAACATTTGCTTTTCCCTGTAGGATATCATTGCCCTCCACGTTGCCAATAAAATTGATGCTGCTTTGCTTGAGAAGCTGATAAGTCTCCTTTGCTAACTTATTTCCCTTTCCCTCTTCGCTGCCATTGCTGAGCAGAGCTATTGTGGGATTACTAATGTGCAATAGCTTCCTGGCGACGACAGAGCCTATAACGGCAAAATTTACTAAGTCGCGTGGCTTGCAATCAGCGTTTGGTCCTAAATCAAATACGATTGTGTTGGGTGCAAAGCCTCCGAGGAAGCTGCCAGCGCTGGGGCGTTTGATGCCTTCCAGTTTCCCCAGGATTTCCATAGCACTCACCATAACTGCGCCTGTATGGCCCATGCTTACCACAGCATCAGCCTGGCCTTCTTTCGCCAGGCGCATAGTTACCAGTACAGAGGCATCTGGCTTCTGGCGTAGTGCAGCTACAGGGGATTCACCATCATGTACAACTTCGCTGGCATTTACCACACGAACAGGAAGGCCAGAAACATCATATTGCTCTAGCTCCTTGTGGATAGCATCTTCAGAACCTACCAGTATAAGCTCGGTTCCGTCTTGCTCAACTGCCTGAATTGCCCCTTTGACTATTTCCTGGGGAGCGTAATCGCCTCCCATCACATCTATCGCTACTCTCACTGGTTTTCTGTTTATATCGGATGTCAAGTTTAGCTCCTTTATTTGTGCAAGCTATCTACAGTGGAGATAGCAACAACACTTTCATCTTCAGCCAGCGCCATCAAATGTACACCTCTACCATTTCTGCTCTGAACTGATATCTGCTCAATAGGGATACGCTCAACGGTGCCTGCGCTTGATAACATTAGCAAATATCCATAGTTTTTGTCCACAAGCTTGGCTGCTACGATACTCCCTATTTTGGCACTAGCTCTGTGAGCTTTAATCCCCTTCCCTCCTCTCTGCTGTACAGAGTAACTCTTAATTGAGGTTAACTTCCCGAACCCTTTTTCCGTTACTGTGAGCATGCATATATTTTGAGATTCCTCCATTTCTCTGGTAATGACATTCATGCCGACAACACAATCATCATCAGTCAGGCGAATGCCGCGAACGCCACCACTGGTTCGCGATGCAGCTCTCAGGTCTTTGACTCTAAATCTAATAGCCTGCCCCCTCTGGCTTACGAGAATAACGTGGTCTGAGTCAGTGGCTATCATTGCTGACGTCAATTCATCGCCACGCCTGAACCTCATGGAAATGAGCCCATTTTTCTTAATAGAGGAAAACTTATCCAGAGAAGTCTTTTTTATCTCACCAGCTTTAGTCTGCATCAATAAGAACATATTGCTTGTCCAATTTGACACAGCTAGCAGTGCGGTTACTTCCTGCTCTAAATCGATGGGTAGCAGATTAACTATCGACATGCCTTTAGTGGTACGGGATGAATCCTCAGGAATATCGTAGCATTTCAGGCAGTAAACCTTGCCGAGCTTGGTGAAAAAAAGCAGGTTGTCATGTGTGTCGGCTGCCAGGATACGCTTGGGCAAATCGCCCTCACGGGTTACCATCCCCATAACACCTCTTCCACCACGGCGTTGTAGTTTGTAAATGCTGACGGGCAATCTCTTAATAAAGCCCTGGTTGCTAATTTTAACTGTTACTTTCTGGTGGGGAACAAGGTCTTCCTGGCGGAATTCCCTGACTTCCTCTCTGTTAATTAAAGTACGACGCTTATCGCCATATTTGGATTTCAGATAATCAACATCTTGTTTAACAAGGAATAATATCTTTTTGGGGTTAGCTAGTAGATCCTCCAGGTAGGAAATATCCTTTACTACGTTAGCATATTCATCAATTATCTTTTGCTGTTCCATATGGGCCAATCTGCGGAGAGGCATGTCAAGGATAGCCTGTGCCTGAACTTGCGACAAGCTAAACGCCGACATCAAATTGGTGCGAGCGGCGTCAACTGTTTCAGACTGCCGAATAATTTTGATCACCTGCTCAAGATTGTCCATGGCAATCCTGAAACCCTCAAGAATATGGGCTCTGCTTCTTGCCTTCTCGAGGTCAAATTGAGAGCGCCTGGTAATGACCTCACAGCGGAAATCAATGTAGCAAGTTAGAGCTGTCTTGAGATTAATCAACCGTGGTTGTCCATTAATTAGAGCGACCATGTTAATGAAGAAGGCCGATTGCATGGGGGTATACTTATACAGGTTGTTAAGTATCTGTCGAGGTTGACCTCCTTTTTTGAGCTCGATAACCAGGTGCATGCCTTGTCTGTCGGATTCATCGCGCACTTCAGCTATTCCTACAAGCTTCTTTGTTTTTATCAAACCAGCGATTCTTTCTACCAGAGCTGCTTTGTTTACCTGGTAAGGTAGCTCAGTAATAATTATTTGTTTACCCCCCTTAGTGCTTACCTCACTGGCTTTAGCTCGAATAACGACTTTCCCTCGCCCTGTAGCATAGGCGCTTCTTATTCCTTCTTCTCCTAGAATTATGCCTGCTGTAGGGAAATCGGGGCCTTTAACAAAATCCATCAGCTCATCTGTGGTGGCTTGCGGGTCATCAATTAAGTAGGAGATGGCATCGCATATCTCTCCTATGTTATGTGGAGGGATGTTAGTTGTCATGCCTACAGCTATGCCTGAGGAACCATTAACCAGTAGACTGGGCAACTTGGCTGGTAGAATAGATGGTTCTTCAAGGGAATCATCGAAATTGGGGACGAATGTGACTGTATTTTTATCGATGTCGACGAGCATCTCCTCAGCGGCTTCAGTAAGCCGGGCCTCCGTATATCTCATCGCCGCTGCTGGGTCGTTGTCGACGCTACCAAAATTACCTTGCCCGTCAACTAAACAATATCTTAGTGAGAAATCTTGAGCCATGCGCACCATAGTTTCATATATTGAAGCATCTCCGTGAGGGTGGTACTTACCCATAACTTCACCTACAATTCGGGCGCTCTTTTTATGAGGGGTGTTGTGGTGCAACCCCAATCCATCCATGGCATATAAAATGCGTCGTTGCACTGGCTTCAAACCGTCTCGCACGTCAGGTAGTGCTCGAGAGACGATGACGCTCATCGCGTAGTCCATATAGGAGCTTTTCATCTCCTTTTCGATGTCGATAGGCTTTACTATTCCAATTACCATTGCTTTTTAATCTCCCTTTTATCAGTCTCTTGAAGTATAGAAAAATCTTCCAGTGAAGTTTCGTCCTCGTCTGGAGCTAAATTGCAAAACTTAACTATACCAGTTTTGCCTGTCTCAGCATCTTTCCACCTGTCTTGAATTGCCAGGGCCACGGCTTCATCTTTTAATCGCCGTCCTGCTCCAATTTGCTTCTCTACTTGTTGATTAAACATCTCCTACCGCTCCAAATAAATAGCGCTTGCCACGTACCAGAGAATATTAGACACTCTCGAGTTCAAAAGCTTTATGTAATGTTCGAACAGCATCCTTAACATTGTCCTTGGAAATGATGCAGGTTATTCTTATCTCTGACGTGGTGATTAATTGGATATTAATACCTTGCTCGCCAAGGGCGTGGAACATTCTGGCAGCATACCCAGGGGTATTCTGCATGCCGCTTCCTATGATACTGACCTTGGCTAATGTGGAATCAGCAACGCATTGCTTGCCTCCTATGGAGCTAGTTACTGGTTCTACTATGGACATCGCTTTATACAAATCATCTTGTGCCACTGTAAATGTAAGGTCAGTAATTTTCTCTATGCTGGCGTTCTGGACAATAGTATCTACGCTTATATTTGCCTTGGCCAGAGGTTCAAAAATTGTCGTAGCAACGCCAGGGCGGTCAGGGATACCGATAACGGTGATTTTGGCCACATTGGTGTCATGAGCAATGCCAGTAACCTTATTTTTTACCTCCATATCCATAGAAGCCTCCTTACAAATGATAGTCCCTGGTGTGTCACTGAAGCTAGAAGCCACCAGTATAGGCATATTGTATAGTTCACCTAATTCCACTGCTCTAGGGTGTATTACCTTTGCTCCATAGCTAGCCATCTCCAGCATTTCTTCATAGCCGATCCTATCTAACTTGCTTGTGTGGGGTACAAGACGAGGATCGGCTGTGTAAATTCCTTCAACATCAGTATAAATCTGGCATATATCAGCGCTCAAGCTAGCAGCCAGCGCAACTGCTGTGGTATCAGAGCCACCTCGGCCTAAGGTAGTAATGTCCATATTGGAAGTGACACCCTGAAATCCGGCTACAATGACGATATTATCCTTGTTCAATTCATTAATGATGCGCTCAGTATCGACGCGAAGAATTCGGGCTCGGCTATAGTTGGAATCGGTGTATATGCCTGCTTGTGCGCCAGTAAGGCTGACCGCTTTACAGCCCAAATTTCCCAAAGCCATGGCTAAAAGTGTGCTGGAAATTACCTCACCCGTAGAAAGTAGCACATCAAACTCTCGTTCTTCTGGATGTGCGCTAATCTGCCGTGCCAAATGGATTAATTCGTCGGTAGTATCTCCCATTGCTGAGACAACTACCACTACATGATTCCCCCCTTCTTTAGATTTGACTATGCGGATGGCTACATTCTTAATCTTCTCAGCGTCAGCAACTGAACTACCACCATACTTTTGAACTATTAATGCCATAAATTTTACACTATTAATTTACTCATAATATTATATCCCTTTTCAATAAAAAGGTGGGTGTTTTTAGCCTCAATCTCGGTAAATCTTCTTGCTCCGTTAGACATGAATCCTGTCCCCCATAGCATGAATGGAACTGGGTCTGCGACATGAGTTTGAATATTAATTGGTGTTGCATGGTCAGGCATAATTAATACCCGGACGGGATATTCACTCCAGGAGCAAAGCCGACTTATAATTTCCGTGTCCACTTTGCAGATAGCCTCTATTTTATCATTAATGGAGCCAGCGTGTGCAGCTTCATCAGGTGCTTCTACGTGGGTAACTACCATGTCGTGTGTCTTAAGCGCTTCTAAACTACCCATCGCCTGGGCAGCATAATCATTATCCAGATTGTCAGTCACACCCCTAATATTTAGCACTTTCATCTTCGTCATCAGCGCTAAGCCCCGTAGAAGGTCAACACCGGAAGTCAGAGCAGAGTCAAGTCCATAAAGTTGCTTGAAAGCTGGCATAGCAGGTGCTTTATTACTGCCCCAAAAGAGCCATATCATCGTAGCCGGCATATCGCCACGAGACCTTCGCACCACATTTACAGGGTGATTATCCAGCACAATTTTCGACCTTGCCATAAGCTCTCTTAAAAAACCACCTCCGGGGCCACGAGGAAGAAATTCGTTGACAGGCTTACCTGGAATATCATGTGGTGGTGTGCAGGTAGTTGAAAGTATATTTTTATGTCCTTTTATCTTGCATATGTGCCTGTAGCTAACGCCGGGGTAAAAATGTATCTCATCGCTGCCGAGATTTTCGTTCAGGGCTGCGATAAGTTCTTGAGCTTCATCGCTGCTGATGTGGGCAGAACTGTAGCTACACATTTTCCCATCACGAACAGCAACTAAATTGCAGCGGAAAGCGATTTCTCCATCCTCAATAGGAATACCCATGCTGGTAGCTTCGATGGCGCTCCTGCCCCGGTAATAGACCTTTGGGTCGTAACCTAAAATTGACATGCAGGCACAAGCACTACTGGGTTCCATCCCCTCAGGGACGGTTCGCACTAACCCCATAACACTTTCCTTTGACATAGCGTCCAGATTTGGAGTGTATGCTAGTTCAAGACAGGTTTTTTTGTCACGTTGAGTCAGCGGCCAGCCTGATGCACCATCGATTATTAACACATAATACTTCATTCTTGTGTTACATAATTAAAGCACTTATAATAGCTTTCAGCAACGGGGCGTAGCGCAGTCTGGTAGCGCGCAGCGTTCGGGACGCTGAGGCCGGAGGTTCGAATCCTCTCGCCCCGATTTCTATTTTCCCGAAAGTTAACGGGCCTGCCTAACTGGCACTGGACTCTCTTAGCTCGGCGGTATTACTTGAGGAGTGGAGCTATCTGGATTACGGTAGATTCTAGTTCAGAAGGTGAAAAGGATGAATGTGAAGAAAAACCGAGGTTACTCAGGGGTTGTTTTCATAGGTGACTTTAATGGGAATGTGCTATTCTAGACAAGAGTAGCATTGTTTTAGAGCTACAGGGGTGTTGACAAGATTCCGATTTTGTAGTAACAATATTAACTAAAGGTTAAAAAAGGAGGGTATCATGGCGACAGCTTATTGTATGAAATGCAGGAAGAAGATAGAAATAAGGAACTCACAACAGATCACACTCAAGAATGGTAGGCCAGCAACGCAAGGTGTCTGCCCCATCTGTGGGACGAAAGTATTCAGGATAGGTAAGGCATAAGTATTTAAAATTACTTACTAAACGCATTTAACTTTAACAAGTAATTTAGATGCCAATAGCAAAATGGTTTCAGGTGCTTTGAGCCTCGGGAATTGGTTGGAATAAAAGAAAGCAAGGAAGTTTAGCTGGGGGTGTTTTGTCTCTGCTATGCCGTTGTTAGATTCCTGAAGCATAAGCACCTGAGCCATTGGCATGGTTTCTGTTGTATATTTGCATATTCTTCGTTCAGTATTGTGTGCTTACTCCCGTTTTTCCTGCTAAAATACAGCAGCCAGCGTTTTATATTTTTGGCTCTTTGAGTAACAGCTCCGCGTGAAAAGATTAACAGAATGAGATAGTTGCGAAGGCGTGGAATGGAACCTTCATATCTTGCATTGTATCGCAGTGGTGAACTTGAGCACAGAGCCAAGACGCTGGAAATGCGGTTGGCATCCTGCAATATTTGTCCTCGGGAGTGTCATGTAAACCGTCTGAAAGGTGAGCATGGGTTCTGCCAATCCGGATATCTACCTATCATCTCTTCAGTTTGCGACCATCATGGCGAGGAGCCTGTTATTTCAGGTATCAAAGGATCTGGAGCTATCTTTTTTGCTAATTGCAATATGAGATGCTCTTACTGTCAAAACTATCAGATTAGCCAGGATCCGGAGCACCAGGCTTCCAATGAAATGAGCTTCCATGCTTTGGCTGAGCACATGATATATCTCCAGGATAAGTTAGGCTGCCACAACATTAATTTTGTTTCACCTTCCCATTTTGTGCCTCAACTTATCCGGGCCGTCCTGGAAGCAGTGCCCATGGGACTCAGGGTGCCCATAGTTTATAACAGCAATGCCTATGACTCCGTGGCGTCCCTCCAATCGCTGGATGGGATTGTGGATATTTACTTGCCGGATTTGAAATATGCCTTTGATAGTTGGGCATGGAAGTTCTCCCATACCAGTGATTATGTGGCATGGGCTCGCCAGGCTATTATAGAAATGTATCGACAGGTGGGAGATGACTTAATACTGGATGATATTGGTTTAGCTCAAAGAGGATTGATCATACGCCATCTCATCCTTCCCAATGGACTGGCTGGTAGTCGAGATTCACTTACCTGGCTGGTTCGCGAGATTTCCCCCAGGGTTACGATGAGTATCATGTCTCAATATTGCCCTGTACATCTGGCTCCCCAAATATCGGAGTTGCGGCGTAAGATTTCTGGCTCAGAGTATTCGGAGGTCCTTGAATTACTTGATGAATTGGGCTTAGAAAATGGTTGGCTCCAGGAGTTGGATGCAGTAGAAAATTATTTGCCGCATTTTGAACGTGATGGCCATCCTTTCTCATTAGAAAAACTATAAACTTATGCCATGCACTGTGCTTATGCCTCAGGCATGCGGTTCATTTTAATAATTCAATTTGTGCTATTGACTTACAGCATATCGAAAGTGATATACTACTCGTCTTTGGAGGCTCTTATCTCGGATAGACAGGCATGTAAAGTTAAATAAATGAGGGCATCTCTAATCGCTACAGTTCGTGCCTTTGTACACTACCAGTTTTTAGCAGCATCCCTTCGGGCAACGGCGGGAGCAAATGTTGATGTTTCCCATAGGGTAACGATAAGCAAGGATAAATTCAGCTTATGAGGAAGCCTTATAAGATTGCAGCAGCATTTTTAATGCTTCTTATAATAGCACTGGGGGCGAGCGCCTGTACAGCAAAGACTCCGGAGCTTGAGAAATTCGAGGGTACTCGTTCCCTGATGGATACCTATGTCACTATCACTGTTTATGCAGATGATGATAGTGCGGGAGAGGCTATGGATGCGGCGTTTGCTCGAATGGGGGAAATGGAGAAAGTAGCCTCGATTTTCGACCAGGAAAGCGAGGCGTTCAAACTTAATCAGAATGGCTACCTGGACGAGCCATCCAATGACCTCTTTAAATTGGTAGTTACATCTCTGTATTATAGTAAATTAACAGGTGGGTATTTCGACATAACAGTTCAACCGCTATTAGACCTGTGGGCAGGTGGCTTGTGGGAGGAGAGCCCTGAAGTTCAGCAGGACAAGATAGAGGAAACAATGAAGTTTGTTGGCTGGGATAAAATAAATATCGAAGGCGACAAAATCTACTTCGGCGCGGACGGGATGGAGATGACTCTTGGTGGAATTGCCAAGGGATACGCGGTAGATGAGGCGATAAGAGTCCTCAGGAGTATGGGTATCGAACATGGCTTAGTGAATGCTGGTGGGGATATGAGTACGATATGCTCCAGGGCAGATGGAGAACCATGGAGTGTTGCTCTGGAAAATCCGGACGATACTAACCAATGTCTGGCAATCTTTAAGATTTCAGGTAAGTCAATAGCCACATCGGGAAATTATGAACGATATTTTAACCCGGAGAAGACTGCTCATCATATAATCAACCCTAAGACAGGCTACTCGGCAAATGAATGTATTAGCGCCACGATAATAGGTGAAAACTGTATGCAGGTTGATGCTCTGGCGACTGCGGTTTTTGTGATGGGGCCTGAAAAGGGTATCAGCCTGGTCGAATCATTACCCGATGTGGAGTGTTTTATAATAGATGTTGAAAGGACAACATATTCCTCCTCTGGATTATCCAGATATTTGAGCAAAGAGTGATGAATAAAGTGAATTTTAGCCTCAAATGGTGGGGGACGTCTTATGGAGTTAAGTTACCTGAGAATAAGCTTACGGCTGCAAGTCCGATTGAGCGTGCTCCATTGCCTGAAAAGGTGATTATCGCGCTGCATCAAAACATAGGAGCACCGTGTAAAGCGCTGGTCAAGAGAGGGGATAAAGTGCTGACTGGCCAGAAAATAGGTGATTCGGAAAAATTCGTCAGCGCTCCTGTTCATGCCACAATAAGCGGCGAAGTATCCGGTACTACTATGCTGGTGCACCCTGCGACAGGGCAGCTAGTAGAGGCCTTAATTGTTACTTCTGATGGAAGGGACGAATGGGTAGCTCTCGAAGCTAGAGATGCCATAGATAAGCTCTCGGTGGAAGAGATTCTAAAAAGGATAAGGGAGGCAGGCATAGTGGGTCTTGGAGGCGCTGCTTTCCCAACTCAGGTTAAGTTATCGCCACCCAAAGATAAGAAGATAGATACGGTGATTCTGAATGGTTGCGAGTGCGAGCCGTATATAACCTCGGACCATAGAGTAATGCTCGAGTATGGCAGAGAAGTGCTCTCAGGGCTGAACATTATAAGAAAGGTGCTTTCTCCCGATAATGTATACATTGCCATAGAGGATAATAAACAAGATGCTATAGAGCACGTACGGAAGTTGCTGGCTTCGATGGAGCTTGATGGAAATTATAAGATGGTTACCTTGAAGTCGAAATACCCCATGGGGGCGGAGAAGACCCTTATAAAAAATATACTGGGAAGAGAAGTCCCCATTGGTGGGTTGCCTTTGGATGTTGGTGTAGTTGTTCATAATGTGAGCACAGCCAGGGCGATTCATGATGCTGTCCTTGAAAGAAAGCCATTTATCGAGAGAGTGGTAACCGTCACTGGCGCGGTTAAAGAACCAAAAAATCTTTTAGTGAGGCTAGGCACTCCGTTGAGAGACCTGATAGAGAATTGTGGTGGTATAGATGGGGAAGCTGACGAGATTGTCCTTGGTGGGCCTATGATGGGCATTTCCCAGTTCGACCTTGATTTCCCTGTAATTAAAGGGGCGAATTGTATCCTGGTAAAGAAAAGTGTGCCGATGAGGGAGGGAGATTGCATAAGCTGCGGAAGATGCCTGGATGCTTGCCCGATGCGTCTTATGCCTACCATGCTGGTTAAATACGCAAAGGTTGGGAGGTATGATGCTTGTAAAGAAGCCTATATCGCCGATTGTTTCGAGTGCGGAGCTTGCGCGTATGCATGCCCTGCAAATATACCGATAGTGCAATACATAAAGATAGCTAAGAGCGAGCTTATTAAGAGAGCAGCAAAGAAATGACAGGAGAAAAGAGGATTTTAATCTCACCTGGTCCACATTTGTGGAGTGGGCTCTCCGTGAGCAAGATAATGTATCTTGTGGTGCTTGCTCTCATATTACCGAGTGGGGCGGGGGTGTATTTCTTTGGCTACCGTGCCTTGCTGGTTATGGTTACGAGCGTTGCTACTGCAGTGCTAACAGAATATGTGAGCAAAAAATTAAGGAAAAGGGCGTTCGTTATGGACTGGAGTGCTGTTGTCACTGGGCTTCTTTTAGCTTTAACTCTTCCCCCGACGCTGCCTTTATGGATGGTGGTAATAGGCTCCGCCTTCTCTATTGGAATTGTTAAAGAGGCATTTGGCGGACTGGGGCATAATATATTTAACCCAGCGCTGGGTGGCAGGGCTTTTATGGCAGCTTGCTTCCCCGCAGAGATGACGACATGGGTATTACCTGCGGGTTTTATTGCTGATGCTGTAACTTGTGCTACCCCACTGAACGAGAGTTTTGTCTGCCCGGTGGATAAGCTCTCCCTGTACAAAGCATTATTTATGGGCAATGTTGGTGGCTCTATAGGAGAGACATCGACTCTCCTCATATTAATCGGCGGCTTGCTACTTCTGGTGCTTGGCATAATAAACTGGAGGATCCCTCTAGCTTATATAGGAACTGTTGCACTGCTCACTTTTGCATTGGGACAGGACGCTATTTTCCATATCCTCGCTGGTGGCCTTATGCTGGGGGCTTTCTTTATGGCAACGGATTATGTAACTTCTCCTATAACTAATAAGGGAAGGATAATATTTGGCGTTGGTGCTGGCGTATTAACGGTGGTGATAAGGCTTTTTGGTGGCATGCCTGAGGGAGTTTGCTTTTCCATCCTTTTCATGAATGCCCTCACTCCACTTATAGACAGGTATATTAAGGTGAGACCGTACGGGCTTAAGCAGGCAGGTGAGAAGTGAAGGCTACTTTGAAGAAAATTTTTCCTGTATTTTTCGTTACATTAGTTGTATTTATGGCGGTAGCTTTACTTAGCTGGACAAATAGTATTACAAAGGACAAAATTGAATTTCAGGAAGAAGAGCAAATACAAAGCATGCTTGGAGAAATGTTCCCCGATATGAGCCGATATGCTTTTGAAGATGATATATACACGATATACTCTGACGAAACTCAGCTTGGATATGCCTTCCTTGCACTGGGCAAAGGGTATGGAGGGAATATTAATATCCTGGTTGGGCTAGAAAATGAAACAACCATAAAGGGGATATCCATAATCTCGCAGACCGAGACCCCCGGGCTGGGCGCCAGGGTAAGTGGGAGCTCGTTCATGGACGAATTTACAGGCTTGAATATTGGCGATGTTGCCCTGACACAGGATGGCGG
>CAZDXE010000029.1:14886-16327 GCA_964509565.1 uncultured Dehalococcoidales bacterium
ATCATTCCCAACATGGTGAGAATTCCCATATTCATAGTCATAATTGCCACATTCGTTACCATCGTAAACCTGGTATTTCATGCCTATGTTCCATCTTTATACGAATCGTTGGGGATATATCTGCCGCTGATTGTGGTTAATTGCATAATACTTGGAAGGGCGGAGGCTTTTGCCTCCAAGAACCCGCTACTCCATTCTATCGCTGACGCACTGGGTATCAGCATTGGTTTCATGCTGGCTTTATTAATCATCTCATTTCTCAGAGAGACACTGGGAACAGGTAGCCTGTCGATATTTGGCGCCAACCTGTTCACGCTGCCGATTCTGGGGGAACATCCTATGGCTGTATTCGTACTTCCACCCGGGGCATTCTTGCTTATGGGCCTGTTATTAGCTCTACTCAGGCGACTGGGGGTGATAAAGAGTGAATAACCTCATCACTATATTCTTGAGCATGGCTCTGCTCAACAACTTCATCCTGGCGAAGTTCCTGGGCCTTTGCCCTTTCTTTGGCGTCTCGAAGAAGCTTAGCAACGCTCTCAGTATGGGAGTGGCAGTCACACTCGTAATGTTTATCGCAACGGTCGCGACCTGGTTCATTAACCATTACATTCTTATTCCATTTGATGTGCAGTATATGGATATTGTCATATACATACTGGTGATAGCTTCGCTTGTTCAGATAGTGGAGATGGCCATAAAGAGAACGAATCTTACGCTTTATAATGCCCTGGGCATATATCTACCGCTTATTACCACGAACTGCGCAGTGCTGGGCATCACCCTAATAAATGCCACAGAGGCTTATTCGCTCCTCGAAAGCGTGGTATGCTCTCTGGGTGGTGGCATAGGCTTTACCCTCGTTTTAATCATTATGTCCGGGATACGGGAGAGGTTGGAGCTTGCCGACTCTCCCATGTCAATGAAGGGGCTGCCTGTAGCATTGTTGACAGCAATGCTTCTGGGCCTTACATTCTTCGGATTTGGAGGGATGATATAACTTGACTACAGTGCTTGTTCTCACGGGAATAGGGTTTGCCTGTGCTGCAATAATATATTGTGTAAACATCGTGTTGCCACACAAGGTGCAGGGCCTGGAGAAAACGGAGGAAATTGCAAACACTTTGCCGGGAATGAACTGTGGCGCCTGTGGGCATCCAGGCTGCTTCGCCTATGCGCAGGCGCTGACAAAGAACTCTGACTTAATGTCTGAAAGTCCGTGCGCTGTGATGTTGCAGGATGCTGAAGGGCTGGAACGCCTGGGGGGAATTCTTGGAATCAGCATAGATGCGGCAGGAATGAGCAAAAGAGCTCTCATACATTGTAACGGAAACTCAGAGATTGTATATGATTACTCCGGAGTTAGAACATGTAAGGCGGCAGCGCAGCTTCTTAAAGGATATAAGAAATGCCCCTATGCTTGCCTGGGTTTTGGAGACTG
>CAZDXE010000030.1:0-14785 GCA_964509565.1 uncultured Dehalococcoidales bacterium
CCCCATGCGGTGGGCTGACCGTCTTGAAACTTATAAGTTTGCTCAAGCAGCCAACGACCTCTCCCTTATTTTCATCTATTAACTGAAGAACCTTTCTCTCTTTTTCAGATAACATCTAAACTCTCCTTTTTGTTATTTTGCTATGTAATGATAGCATCTTTACCTTCTATATTCCTTAGTCCTTCTTCCTTATCTCAAATTCAGCTTTTTAGCGCGTCTCCTTGTAGTCCTCCACTTCAGCGAAGAGAACCTCAACCTTTTCATCCTGCGGTGAAGCTAAAGAAACGGCAAAATCCACTAGGCTGGCAAAGAAGGCCGCAGTAATTCCAGCCCCCCAGCCAACAATCAAGATTGCCCAAGCCGTCTTGGATGTTCCCCTCTCCCATAAAGCGCCAATGATAATTGTGGAAAACATGGCAGCCAGGAATTCGTAAATCACAAAGGCAAAGAGAGTAAGGCTCTGAAACATGCCTCCTATGGGCTACGAAATGTGGAGATTTACACCATCTCGTAGCTGTTTCCACACAGTTTGACAAAGAGTTTATTTTCTGGGCCCTTCGTCTTACAAATTCCCACAGCTTTTCAATAATTCATCCTCTCGCTATTTCATACCTATGCAGTCACTAAAATCCGCGCTCGCGTTTTAGGTTAAAAAAGGTTAATATAAATTACGGAGGATATTTAGCCCCTATGGATATATATGAAGAATTAAGAGACAGGCTCCAGGAAGCTACGGAAAGAAACAAAAGCGACGCTATTCTCCTATCAGGAGGAGTGGACACTAGCATTCTAGCTTTCGTAGCAAGGCCAAAGATAGCTTTCACCGTAGGTTTGAAAGATTCCCATGCATCCGACCTCGTCTATGCAGAAAAAGTGGCCAACCTTCTGGGAATAAAACACAGGAAGTTGGAGTTTAGTGTAGAGGAGGCACTTAATACGCTTCCCCAGGTTATCAGAATATTACGAACTTTTGACCTTGCTTTGCCCAACGACCTTTCCATATACTTCGGGCTACAATTTGCCAGGAAGAATAACGCTTTTTCAATCACAACCGGGGATGGAAGTGACGAATTATTCGCAGGCTATTCTTACATGGCAGAACTTTCCCCGCACGAGCTCGAAAGATATATAAGAGAGCTTTCAAAGAGCTGGCATTTCTCAGCTAGCGAGCTCGGCAGGTCTTTAGGTATCGAAGTAAAGCAACCTTTCATGGATAAGGACTTCGTCAGCTTTGCTCTGGACATAAGTCCAGAGCTTAAGGTCAAAGGGAATAAGGGTAAATACATATTAAGAAAGAGTTTTGAGGGTTTAATCCCGTCAGAAATAGTGTGGAGGAAAAAGGAACCTATAGAATATGGCTCAGGCTCTACCAGGCTCCACAACATAATAGGAGACATGGTCTCCGATGAAGAATTCCAGTTAGCAATGAAGGAAACTGGCATAAAATTCATAAATAAAGAGCATTTCTTTTACTACCGAATCTATAAAAGAGTCGTGGGAGAAATACCTGAAGCTAAGCGTAGCGAGAATGCCTGCCCTTGCTGTGGAGCAAGCATCGGTAGAATGCACTGCCAGATTTGCGGCTTTTCCCGACCATTAGCTTCTTTTCAAATGAAGTAGGGCTACCCTTTTATTTTTACTGGAATGCCCGAAGCCATAAAGTAAACTTCATCAGCATATTGAGCTAAAAATTGATTGGCTTTGCCCAGTGAATCTCGATAAACTCTGCCCAGTCTATTATCTGGCACCAAGCCTAAGCCCACTTCGTTGGAAACGATGATAAAAATACCATTATGCTTATTGATGCATATGTTTAAACCTTCTAGTTCAGATGTGACATGCCTTTCCGCTTCAGCAAAATTTGTTCCTTCGGGGTTCCCCACTTTAAGAACCTTCATGGTGTCCAGAATAATATTGGAAACTAGCAATGTCAGGCAATCAAGAAGCACTATGTCAGCATCAGCAAGCTGTTGTTCTAATTCCTGTCCTACCCTGATAGCTATTTCCAGGGTCCGCCAATTCTGAGGTCGCTTTCGCTTATGCTCTTTGATCCTCAAGGCCATTTCATCATCAAGAGGTTGCCCGGTAGCTACAAAGAGAATTTTTCCTCCATGATTTTCTGCTATTTGCTGCGCAAACCTGCTTTTCCCACTACGCGCCCCACCTAGAATGAGAATAAAATTTCTACCCGCAAGGTTATTTCGCTTCTTCCCCTCAGCATTTTTTACATTAGCCAACTTACACCTCCCAACTCACCTAGTATAAACATTAGAATAAGCACCACTACCTCGGCAAACTCGCTTATAGCACCATAGTTATCTCCCGTAAGCCCTGCAAATCTGGAACAAAGGTATTTTGAAAATAAAAAAAGAATAAGGCAAAGCGCTGTCATAAGCATTGCCCCCCACCACTTCAACAAACCCAATGTCACAAGCAAGGAAAATACCGTTGCTACAGCCAATTCTCTCCAGCTTACCCCCTGCTTTACAGCCCACCCCATCCCCTCTTCCTTGGCCGGGGGAAAAGCAGAAATAGCATAAACCATCCCCCAGCGACTCAAAATAGGCATAAGTATAAGGGCACTCCCTCGCAATTCCATGGGTAAAGCAACCAATGCTGCAAATTTGACAGCAACAAGGCAACACCCCCCCACTACCCCAAATCCACCAACTCGGCTATCCGACATAACTTTTAATCTATCTGGATTTGAGCTTCTTAAAGCAAAACCATCACAGGTGTCAATAAAGCCATCCATATGTAGCGCACCTGTGAGAATAATGAGAATGACAATAAGCAAGACATTAACTAACACCAAAGGCAAAAATAACCCCAGCAAATAATCAAATCCAAACAGAACCATGCCCAGGAAGAGGCCTACTACTGGGAAAAAACTTACCGACTTCCCCAAATTCTCAAGATCACACCCTCGTTGGTGAGGGGAAGGAATTATGGTAAGAAGTTGCCATGCAATCCAGAATCTCATTTTTAAAGTTTCATTGCTCACTTTCTCTAAGAAGAAAGTGAATGGGAAACGCCAGCCTCATTAAACGTCGCCATCTCAGCTAAAGTTTTCACTGCGGCCTCCACAATTACCATGCCTAACGCTGCCCCCGTTCCCTCGCCGAGGCGCATATCCAATTTCAAGAGTGGCGTCAACCCCAGATATTGCAACAATATCTTATGTCCTCTCTCGGCAGAAAGATGAGCAGCAATGAGATAATGCTTTAATTCGGGCGAAAGTTCGGCAGCAATGAGAGCGGCAGCACCCGAAATAAATCCATCTATGACCACGGGAATGTGATGCGCCGCTGCCCCAAGCATAACTCCTGCTAATCCCCCAATCTCAAAACCGCCCACTTTAGCTAAGACATCGATTGCGTTTCGAGGGTCAGGCTTATTAAGTTCCAAAGCTTTTTCAATTATCTTGATTTTGTAGTCTAATTGCTCATTACCCAACCCCTCACCTCGACCTGTAATCTTCTTCACTGGCTCACCTGTGATAGCAGCACATATGGCACTACTAGCAGTAGTATTTCCAATGCCCATATCTCCAGTTCCTACAATATCAAGCCCCCTGGCTAGCCCATCTTCCACAATTTCGATTCCTTTCTCTATTGCCCCTACAGCTTCGCTAGAAGTCATGGCTGCTTGCTCGGTCATATTTTTTGTCCCATAAGCTATCTTCCTGCAGATAAGGCCAGGATTAGGAGGGATATCACTTGCTGTCCCCATATCAACTACAACGACGCGGGCACCGATAAAGTTCGCCAAAACATTTATGGCAGCACCGCCATTAAGGAAATTAGCGACCATCTGAGCCGTTACTTCTTGAGGGTAAAGAGTTACTCCTTCTTTCACTACACCATGATCAGCAGCCATAGTTATGATAGCTTTATGTTCGAAACCAGCAATTATCCGACCCTTAATGCCAGCCACCTGGACAGATAGCTCCTCCAAACGCCCCAAACTCCCTTCAGGCTTGGTCAGCTCACCCTGGCGAGCTCGAGCTGCCTCCATAGCTCTCCTGTCCAAAGGTTTTATTTTCTTTAACGTTCGGGATAAAGAATCACTCATTTCAATACTCGATGCCTTTCCGCGCCATCACTTCTTTAGTAAACGGATGTTTAACCGCTATCATTTCGGTAACCAGGTCTGCTTGCTCGATGATTTCCTTTGGTGCTCTTCTTCCAGTCAAAATCAGCTCCATCGGCCCAGGTTTCCTATTCATCAGGTCTAATATTTTTTCAGTACCCATCAATCCCTTGCTTACAGCAACAAATATTTCGTCAAGTATGACCACATCATAGTCACCGCCAAGTATAATCTTCTCAGCAAGAGCCATAGTCTGCTCAGTAGTCGAGCGAAGCTCATCCAGGCTTTGAGTAAAACTGTCTCCTGTATTTAGCTGCACTATCTCGAAAAGATGATAGCGAGCAGCAGAAAGGTGCTCTCCACAGGTACGATCACCCTTGATAAACTGTATGATAATAACTTTCATCCCCTGTCCTACTGCCCTGAGAGCTAATCCTAGGGCTGCCGTGGTCTTACCCTTACCATCGCCGGTATAAACATGAATCAGTCCTTGAACACTCATTTTCCCCTTACCTCCTTAATAGCAGCGATCAACCTTTGGCTTTCAGGCAATATGCGGGGGGCGATACGAATATATTGGGGAAGACCAAAGGAAGCACAGTCACGCACTAATATCATTTGTTTAAGCAACTCACGACGGAATTCCAGAGCATCGCCTACCTCTACCAGAAAGAAATTCGCCTCCGAAGGGAGTGGCGGCAAACCAAGGGCAGAAAGCTCCGCTACAAGATAATTTTTCGCTTTCCTCATCTCAATTTGACATCGCTTTAAATATTCTTCATCAGCTATAGCGATAATGCCTGCTTTCTGAGCCAGCGCATTTACATTCCACGGTGGGCAAATACGACGGAGATTAGCGATAATTTCCTCTTTTGCTACTCCATATCCCAGACGAAGTCCAGCCATAGCATAGTCCTTGGTCATAGAACGCAAGATGAGCAAGTTATCTCTCTTAATCATATCCAGAGAAGACCAGACACTATCTACAAAGTTAACATAAGCTTCGTCTAAAACAACCAGAGAGCCTCTGGCAGCATCCAGAATCTGCTCAATGGCTGCTCTGGAGAGATATCTACCAGTAGGGTTATTAGGGTTGCACACAAAGATACCCCTGGGACAATGCTGCCGGATCAATTCAATAGTCTCATTCATATCCAGGCAAAAACCATTTTGCGCTGAGACTTGCTGTTTTACAAGAGAGGCTCCCGTAATTTGGCAAGCAACCTGATATTCACCAAAGGTAGGCTCGATAATTAAGACTTTATCACCTCGATTAAAATAAGCCAGAGCAGCAAGGCGTATAATCTCAGTTGAACCACTGCCAACCAACAAATTACACATCTCCACTCCTAGTTTTTCGGCCAGGGAATGCCTTAGACAATACGCCCCCGAGTCAGGGTAGCAGGAAATTTCTACCTCGCTTAACGCTTTCACAACCCCAGGCGGCGGGCCAAAGGGATTTAGATTAGCACTGAAATCGAGAATATCCCGAGGAATAACGCCTAGTGCCCTCAGCTCGGCATAATCAATTCCCCCATGCTGACAAACCGTCACATCCATTATTTCCGGTCTAGATAGCAAAGGCAAAATACGCCACCTCCATAATTAAACAAACCAACACCCAGAGTAGAGCAGCCACATCCGTTAACTTTACTCCGGAGATAATAAGCGAAGGAGTTAGAGGATTACTGGCATCACCTAAGCTATAAGAACCTGCCTTCCTCAAGCGAACTCTGAGCGCCCCAGCCATGGCACCCATTGGCCAGCCGGCATTAGGGCTTTCCGTTTTGCCATGCTCAAGCAACATAACTCTCCATGCATTCCTGCCATTTTCCTTACTTAAATAAGCAGCTATCACTAACAATAATCCCGAGATTCGCGCTGGGATAAAATTTAGGGCATCATCCAATTTAGCAGCAAACTTGCCTAAATATTCATATTTCCCATGATAGCCAATCATGGCATCGCAGGTATTTATCACCCGGTAAGCTACAGCACCAGGAACACCGAGAAGCAAGAAGTAGAATAGCGGAGCAACGAAACTATCACTAATATTCTCCGCTACAGACTCCACTGCCGCCGAAGCCAATGCTGATTTCCCCAGGCCACGTGTTTCACGGCTCACCAAAGCTGGCATCCTATCCCGTGCATCTTTCAGATTATCTTTAGCCAGAAGCCCTTTAATTTCAAGTACAGTATGGCGCAATTGTCTAAATGCAAAGGCTGATTTCAATACCATAGCACCACCGATTATATAGGCTATAGAACTAACCTGGCTCATATAAAGCAAAATAAAATAAACGGGTGCGGCAAAAATACATACTGTGAGCAAAACCATAACACCACCATAAATCAATTGTCTCATCCTTCCCCCTCCAGTAGATGACGACTTAGACGAACCAGGCGCAAACTTCTTCAAAAAGGAAATTATTTTCCCCATCCAGACCACTGGATGCATAGCTCGAGGTGGCTCTCCAAGCAGAAGATCAAGCACCAGGGCCAGGAGCAACACAAATAAAAGTCTCATTTTAGTTCAACCTGCAAATACTAAACAAAGTCCTCACACTCTGGCCGTTGGAGATTTTGAGCTTTGGTGATTTGTTTAGTATTGCGCATTTGGGATTTCCCATTACCCCCCTTCTGAACATGGGTGTCACCTGCCGTAATAAGGGTGGTGGGCAACTTATTAATTGGGTGGGGATAAACACACACTCTGGCTCCATAAATCTTCTTTATGTTATCAACAGTAAGCACATCTTGTGGTACTCCTTCAGTATAAATTTGCCCCCCGTTTAACATAACTAACCAATCACAATACTGCGCAGCCAAATTCAAGTCATGCAAGGCAGTAACAACAATCAATCCTCGTTCAAAGCAAAGGCTCCTAACCAGGTCCAAGGCCTCAATTTGGTATCTTATATCCAAATTTGCAGTTGGTTCATCAAGCAAGAGTACTTTGGGCTGCTGGGTCAAAGCTCGAGCAATAATAAGCCTCTGCCTCTCTCCCCCCGAAAGTTCACCTACCCTGCGTTCAGCCAAGAATTGGGTTTTTGTCGCATTCATCGCTTCCCAGGCAATAGTGACGTCTTTTTCTCCTTCATAACGAAGGAATCCAAGGTGGGGCGTTCGCCCCATGAGCACCACTTCGAATGCGGTAAACGCTTCGGGTAAAGTAGGATTTTGTGGTACCGTGGCAATCAAGCAAGCCAATTCTTCTCTCCTGATATTCCTTATATCCCGTCCGCTGACAAGGATACGTCCGGAGAAAAGATTGACCAACCGGGACATTCCTTTGATTAATGTTGATTTCCCTGACCCGTTAGGACCAACTATGCCCAATACTTTGCCTGAAATCACTTTCAGATTTATGTTACTCAGCACTGTCTTGCTATCATAGCCTAAACTGACGCCTTTTAACTCAACCATTTTCACCTTTCCTAGAAGAAAGCAAATCCTTTCCTCCTTCGCAAAAGGCAAAGAAAGAAAGGAGCTCCAAAAAAAGCAGTGATTACGCCTACTGGAATTTCTGTAGGCTGAAGCAGTGTGTGGGCTAAAGTATCAGCTAAGATAAGAAACATGGCACCGACTAGCGTGGACAAAGGAAGTAAGAATCGATGATCCGGCCCCCAAATAAGCCTCACCGCATGGGGAACAATTATGCCCACAAAGCCAATAAGACCAGTAAAACAAACTGCGACAGAGGTAATAAGGGTAGCAGCACTCAACAAGATTAACTTCACTTTTTCTACATCGATGCCCAATTGCTGTGCTTGCTCTTCACCAAGCTGCATCACGTTAAGGGGCCGAGCATAAAGATAGATAACGGCGATCCCTACTATCACGCATGGGAAGACTACCCACACTTCAGTCCACCTGGTCAGTGAAAGTCCGCCCAGTAACCAAAACACAATGCCGTGTAATTCTTTATTGCACGTAGTCATGAGATAAGAAGTAACAGAGGATAGAAAAGCAGCCAGGGCTACTCCTGCCAAGATAAGAGTAGTTGCCGGTAAGGTTTTACCCACACGAGCTACTGAATAAACAATAGCAACAGCCCCCATCCCACCCACAAAGGCAAACAAAGGGATAGCTCCAAACCTCATCCATGAGAAGGCAAAGGGAACAAGGAAGGCAACAGTAGCTCCTAAGCCAGCTCCTGAAGCAATGCCAAGAAGGTAAGGGTCAGCCAGAGGATTACGGAAAAGCCCTTGATAAGTAGCTCCAGCCACAGACAGGGCTGCTCCTACTAAACCTGCTAAAAGGATACGCGGTAGCCTGATATCAAGAACTATCATGCTAAAAGTTTCAGAACAAGATGAAGCGATGTGAAGAAAAGGCAACTGGGAGAGAAGTACATTAAAACAGGTAGCGAAAGGGATAGAAGCACTTCCCATAGTGGTAGCAAATATAACCACCAACAAAAGCAATCCACAAAGTCCTACTAAAGCGCAAACCTTGCTTTTCCAGCGAAGAGGGTACGGTACAGCAAATTCGCTGACAGGTCTGTCAAGTGGTTTAGAAAAAACGCGTGCCATCTAAATATTCAAACTACCTGATATCTATTTATTCAAACTCAGCAGAGAGCTCCAAAAACCAAACATTATCTCGC
The DNA here is from genome assembly GCA_964509565.1 of uncultured Dehalococcoidales bacterium. Lineage (GTDB taxonomy): Bacteria > Chloroflexota > Dehalococcoidia > GIF9 > AB-539-J10 > JAGMDB01. The sequence continues at coordinate 8,702 of CAZDXE010000030.1, forward strand.
TTCTCCCGTTTACCCTGAATAACTTTAAGCGACTTTTTAAAAATGGGGCCACCTGTTACAAAAGTATGATATTCCCCTGATTCCCCACAAGGATGGCTATTGAATTTTTTAATTTCAGTTAAAAAAGCCCTGTCAAGATCTCTGCCAAGCAGCTTTTCATCTAATCTGGTAGCTACAATGACTGATTTAAAACCAAGCGCCCAAAAATCGGCAATAAGCTCCTCAGGCTCATCCCCCCAGAGGGGCAAGTAAGACTTTATTCCAATTTCAGCACAAACTCTTTCCACCCATTCCCTGTGCTCTTCCACCTCTATGTCGCCAAAAATTCCTCCCTCTATCCCCTCCTCCTTAAGATTCCTCACTACTTTCTTAAAATTCTCCTCATACTTTTCCCACGATGTTCTGACCTGAACCATAGGAATTCCCATAGCTTCCGACTGCATTCGCAGAACTTCAGCTCTAATTCCGTGAGACCTGGACCTCTCACCATTCTCAGAAACAAAGTTGACCAGATATGAAACCTGATAATCTTGCGAAATCGCCCTATAGGTTGCCATGGCAGATTCCTTTCCTCCACTCCAGGAAGCAAAAACTTTCATTAATCACCTCCCATTTTACCGAATATTTCGGGATGAATAAACTGAGCAAGTTGCTCCAGAGCTTCAACTATTCTCGGCCCATCACGACTAACTAAATCGGCATCGATTTGATACACCCTGTCATTTCTCCTGGCCTTCGTAGTCGCAAGTGTTGGTTCTTCCTTTGCCCACTCAAATGGTTTACTCTCAGCCTCTCCGTGTCCCGTGCAAGCAATGATTACCTCAGGGTTGCGTACGATAACTGTTTCCAAATCAACTATCTTATGCCCTGTAATATCCCTAAAAATATTGATCCCACCAGCCTTTTCAATTAACTCATTTATGATAGTTCCTGACCCAACACTCCATAACGGATCATGCCAGTTAACATAAAAGACATTTATTTTTTCTGATTTCCCGGTTTTATCTGTTACTGCCACAATCCTGCTCTCCATTTGAGTCGCAAGCTCAAATGCTTCTTTCTCCTTTCCAGTGATTTGCCCAACTACCCTGATGTCTTGCAGTATTCCGTCTAGATTCCTGGGGGCCAAAGTGAATACCGTGAAACCCTTTTCCTCCAGAGCAGGAATGACTTCCTCTTTATGAATATCAGCAGCCAATATTAAATCTGGTTGAAGAGCAATTATTTTTTCTATATTTGGCGTGGAAAATCCTCCTACCTTCTCAATTACCCTTGCTTCCATGGGATAATTACAAAACTCCGTCACGCCCACCACTTTCTCTCCCAGACCTAAGGCAAATAGTATCTCGGTATTGGAAGGAGATAAGGAGATAATTCTCTGGGGTATTTTTTCGATGTTGACTGACCTCCCCAGGTCATCAACTACGGCTCCGGCAGGTGTGGGTTCAGCAGGAGTGCAGGCTACCAATACAAGGGCTATGCTTAAAAGCACCAGAGGGCACTTTGCAATTTTGGTAAAAGTCTGTCTATACTGCTTCATTTGCTTTAATTATACAAGTTAACTTTATTATAAACAAGTTTTGTGAACTGAAATTATAAACAGTCTTCATCGAGGTGTCAAGGTCCTGAAAAAAGGCTATAATGTTGCTTGAGAAGGAGGCCACACGCCATGCTTGATAGTTCAAAGCTTTTTGAACTTGAAATTAAGCCAGCGTTGGGATGCACCGAGCCAGTTGCCATTGCCTACGCAACATCCTTAGCTTATAACACTATCGTGGGAAAAGTGCCAGCATGGCTAAAAGGCAAGATACCAGTTAAATATATTACTGATGTCAGCCAGGAAGATATAGAGATTGACAGAATAGAAATATCACTTAGCCGGGGGATATTTAAGAATGCACTGGCAGTGGGAATTCCCAGATCCAATGGCCAAAAGGGAATACCTATCGCAGCAGCGATAGGTATTTTCTGCTTTCCCGAAGCAGAGGGCCAGGAGATGGCTTTATTTAAAGCACTCAAGCCAGGGGATTTAGAAAAGGCTAAACTACTGGTACAAAAGGTAAAAGTTACATTGATTAAGGGGTGGAAGAAAAACGAAGATATCCAAATAAAAGCCCTGGTTAAGGCAAGACATAAACAACTTCCTGAAAGGGTACTCACCGGCACAACAAAAATTGAAAAAACTCACAGCAATGTAACATCAATTGATGTTTATGATTCACTGGGGCAGGTAACTAAAATTCCTTTTGAGAAAAAATCACAGATAACGAGAAAAAACCCTGACGTAAAGGATAGATTAAAGAAGATGACCATTCCTGAGATGGTCGCTGAGCTTGAATCACTCCCCATGGACGCCATCGAAAAAATGATTGAGATGATAGAAATGAATGTTGCCATTTCGAAGGAAGGGCTAAAGGGAACGAAAGGATTAGCTATTGGCGCTGCACTAAGAGATTTGGTAAGCGAGGGATATTTAGGCAATGATTTAATCACTTCGGCGCAGATTATGGTCGCCTCTGCCGCAGATACCAGGATGGGCGGTTTCGACTATCCTGTCATGAGCTGTGCAGGCTCAGGAAATCAAGGAATCGCTGCTAGCCTGCCTATCATAGCCGCAGCTCAAAAGTGCGGCTACGATGTAAAAGAATTACTGGCAAAGAGGCAAATGGGACAACTATCCGAAGATGAGCAAAGGAAACTAAGCCAGCTTGTGAAGGCGCTTGCCCTATCAAGCATAATCACCTGTTACACAACCTATCACACGAAGTACTTATCTGCACTATGCGGCTGTGCTATAAAAGCTGGGCTTGGTGCTACTGCTGGCATCGCCTATCTTTTATCCGAATCAGCCGACAAGGTCGAAATGGCAATACAGAACATGGCTGGAAATATCACCGGACTCATATGTGACGGTGGCAAGGGAGGATGCTCGTTAAAATTGACTACTTCTGCCTCTGTAGCTATACAAAGTGCTCTACTAGCTATGAGAGGAGTTCAAATTCCTTCAGATAACGGCATTGTAGCTGAAAAAGCAGAGGGTACCATACGAAATATTGGAAAAATTTGCCAAACTTTGATTGCGACCGATACAGAAATTACATGCATTATGGCTGACAAAGGTGGTTTGAAATTTTGAGCTGTATCAGCCGTAGCTACTATTATATATTTATTAGCTGCCCTTCTTTTCTTAGATTAATAATCTTATAATTCAGGTTCTCTCCCTCCAGCTTCTGCACCAACACCGAGACTCCCTCTTCAACACAGAGAATCAGGAAGGACAGGCCCAGGTGAGCTGCTTCCATAGCCGCCTCCCTGACCCCATAAATGTAATCAGGCTTTATTCCTGCCCGTTTCAACGCTGCTAGAGATTCAATGCCAATCACTCCCACCAATCCAGCCCTGTTTGCTTCTTCCCTTAATTTAACAATATCAGTATTTCTGGAACCGCCTTCCTGTATATTAGGCATCAAGCCAATGGTTATCTTGCCTGCCTTTAACCTTATCATTCCTTCCACATTGGAAATGCCAACATCCTCATTCTTTTTAGCCTCCGCTATAGCTATCCCTTTAGCCTCTTTATCTTTAACAACAGGAGAGGCAAATAGTAATCCATTCTTCATATACAATGACACTGGCTGCCCTCCAGATAAATTGCCGTCAGCTATAGCTGTGGAAATTGATATGTCGTCCACCACTTTGTTCACAAACGAAGAATAATTTTGCAACTGTCTTGCCATCCTCAGAATCCAACCTACGCCCCTTTGGGTCACTTTATACTTAGAACGACCCTGTGTGCTAAGCCAGCCATCCTTTATCAATTCCCTGACATACTCGGAAATTGCCTGGGAGGTTATATTCATCTCCCGTGCAATATCCTTTTGCTGTATATTCGGTTGATTTGCCGCTACTTCCAGCAATATCTGAAATTTAGTAGCAAGATTTTTACTTCGTAATACCTCTACCATACCAAAACATTATACCATTTACCAGCCAGGGCTACACTGATAGCTTAACAATCCCAACTGGCTAAGCTCCAGCAACTTTCCAGGGAACAAGCGAGCTGGGGCAAGTATTTTTCAACACACACTCTACACAGTGAGGTTGCCGAGCAAGGCATACCTGCCTGCCATGCTCTATCATATGAAGATGAAATTGATATACCTTAGGTAGAGGAACCTGCTCCTGCAATAGATCATGCGCTTTACCTGTAGAAATCTTGGAGTCAATTAAACCTAATCGCCTGGCTACTCTAAAAACATGTGTATCCACCGGCAAGCACGGTTTCCCCAAGGCAAAAAGCAATACACAGTTAGCTGTTTTGAGACCTACTCCAGGTAAACCCAACAGGTAGTTCTTAGCCCCAGATATGTCCATGGAGCTAAGAAAATCAAGGCTGATGCAACCCCTTTCCTCCTCAATTCTATTAAGAATCTGCTTTATTCTCGCCGACTTAATTCGAGATAACCCTCCGATCTCAATAGCTTGAGCGATACACTCCACGGGTGCAGCAGCTACAGCCTTCCAGTTACCAAAAGTAGATAGCAACGAATTAAAAGCTCGCCCTGAATTAACATCTGTGGTGTTCTGCGAAAGGATAGTCCCTATAAGCACATCCACAGAATCCTTACCCGGCTGCCACTCACGGGGACCATATTTTTGCTCCAAAAGCTCAATAACTTCTTCTATAAACATTTAAGCTATAATATCAAAAATTGTACGTGCTCGCCTAAATCAGCATCGCTATTGAAACTCCATGATAATGTCCTGTAGATAAGTAGATAACTTGATAGAAATGTCCTCTGCTGATCTCATATAGCTAATGTTACTTCTCCCATTCAGACACCTCCTTTAGGATTAGCCTACTCTTTACCATCCTTCCCTTCTCGGAAAGAGGACATTTCTAAAGAGCCTTGACAGGGTAGTTATATTAAACTTGACAATCTGATGGGATACTCATAATATATAGGACGGTTCTGCACTTTAACAATTGAATAGTGGAAGGAAGGTTTTTAGTGGAGAGTTTGATCTTGGCTCAGGATGAACGCTAGCGGTGCGCTTTATGCATGCAAGTTGTACGAGGTTATAGTTTTCGGATTGTAACCTAGTGGCAAACGGTTGAGTAACACGTAAACAACCTACCTCCAAGTGGGGGATAATCTGTCGAAAGACAGGCTAATACCGCGTATGGTAGCCGAGGACTGCTTGGTTATCAAAGCCTTACGGCGCTCGGAGAGGGGTTTGCGTCTGATTAGCTAGTTGGTGGGGTAACGGCCTACCAAGGCGATGATCAGTAGCTGGTCTGAGAGGATGCCCAGCCAGATGAGGACTGAGATACGGCCTCAACTCCTACGGGAGGCAGCAGCAAGGAATATTGGGCAATGGGCGAAAGCCTGACCCAGCGACACCGCGTGAGGGACGAAGGCCTTCGGGTTGTAAACCTCTTTTCTCGAGGAAGAATTTTGACGGTACTCGGGGAATAAGCCTCGGCTAACTACGTGCCAGCAGCCGCGGCAATACGTAGGAGGCGAACGTTATCCGGATTTACTGGGCGTAAAGAGAGCGTAGGTGGTCTTTTAAGTCAGGCGTGAAATCTTCTGGCTTAACCAGAAGAAGTCACTTGATACTGAGGGACTTGAGGACAGCAGAAGGAAATGGAATTCCCAGTGTAGCGGTGAAATGCATTGATATTGGGAAGAACACCAGTGGCGAAGGCGATTTCCTAGGTTGTTCCTGACACTGAGGCTCGAAAGCGTGGGGAGCGAAGCGGATTAGATACCCGCGTAGTCCACGCCGTAAACGGTGGACACTAGATATGGGGAGTATCGACCCTTTTCGTGTCGAAGCTAACGCTTTAAGTGTCCTGCCTGGGAAGTACGGCCGCAAGGCTAAAACTCAAAAGAATTGACGGGGGCCCGCACAAGCAGCGGAGCGTGTGGTTTAATTCGATGATACACGAAGAACCTTACCAGGGCTTGACATGTCAGAAGTAGGAATCTGAAAGGAAGACGACCTGTATCCAATCAGGAGCTGTCACAGGTGCTGCATGGCTGTCGTCAGCTCGTGCCGTGAGGTGTTGGGTTAAGT
>CAZDXE010000031.1:0-14462 GCA_964509565.1 uncultured Dehalococcoidales bacterium
GTGCCGTCAGCCCTTGCTCAGTTGGGAACTCAATCACCTGCGGTGTGGACAGATAGTCAGTATCAACGGTGGCCTTACTTGAACAACGAAGCACCTTCGGCTTTCGTGTGGAAAGATCAAACCGAATGACAGAATTGAATTCAGTCGGTGAGCCACCAAGAAACACGGCTTGACCAGACGACGCTTGGAGAAAAGCGATTGAGGTATAAGGTGTCTTTATCACCTCGAGCTCACCGGTCTGCGTATTGAGACTCGCCAGGTGCCAGATTCCCTGCTGGGTGTAGCAACAGATAATACGGCTTGCTGATTCGAATGCGTAAGTGGACATCCCGAATAGCCATTGCGGGTCCCCAAAGTCCGCTTCCATCTCGCATAGTGGCTCGACATGCCCATCGCGCCAGCGATAGAGATTCCCCCAACCAGTCCGGTCTGAAACAAAGTACAGGGCGCCATCAGGTGAATATTCTGGCTGGAAGATAGATTCATCAACTCCGCCGGCCACCCGCTCGGTGTGACCAACAGAACCGTCTTTCATTATCTCTCCGACCCATAGCTCGGTTTGGGTCCATGGCATATTCGGATGGTTCCAGGTAAGCCAGGCCAAGCAAGAGCCATCAGGGCTAAGTCTCGGTGATGAATAAAAGTCATTGCCGGATACTAGAACCTGACTATCACCACCTCCATTAAGAGCAATACTTACCAGAGTGTTGCTCGCTTCACGTTCCTGTTCAGTGTGGTCTTCACGCACGCAAATTATCCGCTCTCGTTTACTATCGATAATACCGTCAGCATAGCGCAGATTCGTCCCAGAGGTGATTTGTTGTGGCTCTGAACCAGAATGTTGGCGGTAGAGGCACTGGTCGGCGAAGTTGGAGAAGTAGGTTACTCCACCTACCACCATAAAGGACCCACCACCATATTCGTGCACCAGTGTCCGAGAGTTGAAAGAAGGTGGTGTAATATCAGTTATTCGTCCATCCGGTGACCGCCGTACAACGACATACCTGCCACCTTCTGCAGGGCGTGTTTCGACCCAGTAAATATCTTCATCATCAAGAACAATCTGCCCCGGCGTAATTGTTTCTGAGACAATAAGCTCCGAGGTAATTGGTGATTTCCAGGAGCCGTATGGCGCTACTTTTGATTCTTTCATCTTATTCGTCCTTCCTAATCTGTTGATACATATAATGATAGCACGGTGTTTAACCAAAGCACTATATCGCGAATTGAATCATCTAAAATCTAACTGAAGATACTTAAGATACGGTTTGGCTAATACTCCTAAAGGAGGCCACAAGCCAGGCTATGGAGAGAATGGATATGCACTCAAGAGATGAATACCTGAAAGTAATGAGGAAGAGTTACATCGAGGCAAGGAGCAGAAAGGAGAGGGAAAAGACATACAGAGGCCAGGTCAGAGCAGCACTGGCCAGGATATGGAGAATCTTTGATTATCCTTGTGGACGGAGGCTAAACTCAGAGCGGCATTAAGGAGGATGCCCAATGGAGAAAGAAGTTGAGGCGTAGTTTATCCCCGCCTGACATTATCTCCACCAAGCAGCTACAAAGGACATTGACAATATGCCAGCTTACCAACAAGCCACTTGCGCAGAGTAGCCAGCAGACTAGCCAACAAGATGGATGTTTGCCTGGGTAAGTAACAAAACAGGCTTTTGTTCCCAATACCTGCTATAGTTTATTTAGGCAGGCCACCGTAATACCGTACTAATATACTTGGTAGGGTGATTCTGGATATTGGACCGAAGGAGACGAGAAATGGAGATTACAAAAGAGCACCCCAACCACAGTAGAACTGATAATTGCTATTAGGATAATTGTCGAATTCATGGCTTCACTGATTGCACCGAACTGTAGAGCAATAGCTGCAACAGCGACGGTAAAACCAAGCCGTGAGCTCAAGAGAATGCCAGCACCAAGCGAATGCCGCAATGAGTAACGAACACATAAAACCAGAGAAGGCAATACTTTGATTAGGCGTCATCTCATCAATCTTTCAAATTTTCCTTTTCCCAATCGCCTTCTCAACAGCTTCTCCAATTCGACGGCGAAGAAGCCTGTAGGTGCGATTAAAATTAGGGGTATCCACCATATTGCCGGAAATGGTTCTGTCTTCAACGGACTGACTCCGAATAAAGGTAATGAATAGACTAGTATAAGCTGTAACCCTATAGTTGTTGCCCAGCCTATGAGCAGCATTTTATTTTTTAATGGACTGCAATACGTAAATGCCGATCTCACTATCGACCTGGCGGTAAAAAGGTAAGTGGTCTCCACCAAAATTATCGTGGTAAAGGCTATTGTTTGTGCCTGTGCCAGGTATTCTACTGAACTGCCCATCGCCCTGTAGAAGAGCAAGAACATTGTAAATACCGCTATCGCCTCTATTACCCCAACTAATCCCGCCCTCTGGAAAAAGAAGGCATTAAATAATCGCTGTCTAGGATCCCGAGGGTCTCTTTCCAGTATCCCCGCCTCCTTAGGCTCCCAAACGAGAGGAATGGCACAGGCTATAGCAATAATCAAATTTACCCACAGGATTTGCACCGGCTCTATGGGGAGACGCAAGGCAAAAACAGGTATAAAAGGCGACAATAATACCGCCCCCGCCATTACTAAACCTTGCCCTATGTTTGTAGGCATTATGTACAAGATATGCTTCCACAGGTTGGTGAAGAGATGTCTACCTTCTTCTACCGCTGCTACTATGCTGGCGAAGTTATCATCAGTCAAGACCATATCGGCAGCTTCTTTACTTACCTCGGTGCCCTTAATCCCCATGGCTATCCCCATATCAGCTGCTCTTAGTGCTGGGGCATCGTTTACACCGTCACCGGTCATGGCGACAATATGCCCTCTCCTCTGCAACTGCTTTGTTATCCTGAACTTGTGCTCTGGAGTGACTCTAGCATATACCGATACTTTGTCCACCAATTCATACAACTCCTCATCGTTCATTCTTGATAGTTCTTCCCCGGTCAGCGCCTTATCCTCACCCTCGCCTATTCCTAACTGTCTCGCGATAGCTTTTGCTGTCTGCGCATGGTCGCCAGTTATCATTACAGACCTTATCCCGGCTGTCTTGCATTTCTCGACCGCCTCTATCGCCTCTTCCCTGGGTGGGTCCATCGCCCCCTGGAGTCCGAGGAAAATTAGTCCATCCAAATCTTCTGCGGCGAGTGATGTTTTCTCCTTGTCCACAGCCCTATGAGCCATGCCCAGCACTCGCAAGGCATCTCCTGCCATCTCATCTACCTTCCTCAGTATTAGTTCATCCCTCAGAGGCTCAATAGCTCCATCCATCAACTGGCTCCGGCACATCTTCAAAATCCTCTCCGGTGAGCCTTTCACGTAGATAACATTTCCCACTTTACCCTGGTGCAGAGTGGCCATATATTGTTGCTCTGGCTCAAAAGGTATCTCATCTAATCTGGGGAGATTTTCGGTAACGCCGGCTTTGGTTGCCGAGACTATCAAAGCTGCTTCAGTTGGGTCACCTTTAATATTATACCCGTGTTCACCCTTCACCAGAGCGGCGTTATTGCACAGGTAGCCTGCCCTTAAGGTTTCAACCAGCGCCTTGTCCGCCTGCACTGGGTTAACCCTCTTATTCCCCTGAAAAAACTCCCCTCTGGGCTCATAGCCGACCCCGCTTACCCGGTAGTTCTTCTCCCCACAGTACATCCTTGATACGGTCATCTCGTTCTTGGTGAGGGTGCCTGTCTTATCTGAGCATATAACTGTAGTGCAGCCCAAGGTTTCTGCCGCCGGCAATCTCCGTATGAGCGCATTTTGCCGTGCCATAGCCAACGTACCAACAGCGAAAGCAGCAAGGAACGCTGCTACTATCCCCTCCGGTATCAGTGCCACAATCATCCCCACCGTAGCGAGGAGCATATATACAGGCTCGTATCCAAGAGTCAATCCTACTGCAAAAATAATAGCACCAAATGAGCAGATAGCGATGACCAAAAATTTGACGAGGCCGGCCATCTTCCTCATTATTGGCGGCTCGACCCTTTTAGTTTCTTTAACCATCTCGGCGATTTTGCCTAATTCTGTCTGCTTCCCTGTCCCCACTACCACTCCCTGTCCACGACCCCGGGTAACGAAGGTGCCATTAAAGCACATACAGCGTTGCTCCCCAGGGGTCAGATATGGTCGCGGGATAGGGTCAATATTCTTGGCCACCGGCACCGATTCCCCGGTAAGCGCTGCTTCATCGGCACTCAGGTTTTTGGTGGAAAATAGACGCAAATCGGCTGGTACTCTATCACCACTTTCGAGTATGACCACATCCCCCGGAACTAATTCCCGCGCCGGTATAACCTTCTTCTCACCATTCCTGAGCACAGTGCATTCCGGCACCAGCATCTTTTTCAGGGCTTCTAAAGAGGCTTCAGCCTTTCCCTCCTGAATGAAACCGATTACTGCCGTGGCCAGGACTACGCCTATGATAACCCACATATCCGTCAATACATCCGCACCCATAAATGTACCCAGAAAGAAGCAAACGACAGCAGCAAATATCAGGACATATAGCAAAGGATTATGAAACTGTCGCAGGAAACGGATGAGAGATCCTCGCTTTTTGACCTCCAGCTCGTTGTAGCCATATTTTTCCAACCTAGCTTTTGCCTCGCTGGAGGTAAGGCCACCCCCTCCTGAGCCTAAGGCTTCAAAAATCTGCTCAACTGACAGCTGATACCATTTAATCTTATTCAACATAGGAGAAAGATTAAACTTTATCATTCTAAAGCTCTTTTGTAAATCCTGTGTGCTGGCTGACCACGTAGGTAACAAAACAGGCGTTTGTTAGGTCCGCGCATAGCCGTTTGACTTGCTTCGGGTTAGGATATTATCATTTTAATAGTATTTAACCCCAGTGTCATTTTAGTGATGAGCGGAGAACTTGCTTCCGAAAACACGGATAGTATATTTGATATCATAAACAAAGCCGCTGCAGCCTACCAGGGTGCCATACCAGCCAACTGCTACTATGAGCCATATATGCCGAAGGAAGAACTGCGTCGTGAGATGAAAAGTATGACCTTCTTTGGATGGGAAGAGGAGGGGAAGCTCGTGGGAGTGATGGGTTTCCAGCCAGTGAAGGGCGTGACCCTTATCAGACATGCTTATGTCTTACCCAGCTACCAGAGAAAGGGCGTTGGCTCCAAACTCCTAGGCCACTTAAAGTTGGTGACGAAGACAAAGGAACTGCTTGTGGGCACTTGGGCACTATCGACGGTACCGGCGCACTCCTTTCCACAAGCATCAAAAAAGCAGAGGTGCTAGCCTATGAAGAACTCGGAACTGAGGCACTCCGCCGCATAGAGGTAGAAGATTTCCCAGTTACGGTAATAAATGATATTTATGGTGGAGACCTCTACGAGGAGGGGAAAGCTAAATACCAGGTTAAGGCGTAACTCTCACTCACCTATCTACAGTAATCCCCTCTCCTCGAGCACTTTCTTAGTAGTTAAGCCGATTTCGGCGGGGTTTTCCACCACAGTTACCCCAGCAGAGCGCAGAGCTTTTATCTTCTCTGAAACCTTACTAGCGCTTCCAGTAATAATAGCTCCAGCATGACCCATTCTCCTTCCTGGAGGAGCGGTGGCACCGGCAACGAAGGCAATGACTGGCTTGGTCATCTCGCTCTTTATAAATTCGGCTGCATCTTGCTCATATGTGCCGCCGATCTCGCCTATCAGGACAACTGCACTTGTTTCTGGGTCAGCTTGGAAAAGCTCTAATAAATCAACAAAACTAGAGCCAGGCAAGGGATCTCCACCGAGACCAGCGCAGGTACATTGCCCGATACCTTGCCCTGTTAGTTGGTAGACAAACTCATATGTTAAAGTGCCGCTTCTTGACATCAGGCCAACCTTGCCAGGCATGAAAATATCACTGGGCATAATTCCGATTTTGCATCTTGCTGGGGGAGAGATAATCCCGGGGCAATTTGGACCTATAACCCAGCATTTTTTACCTCGGAGATGCTGATGCCATTTAACCTCCTGTAAAGCTGGAATGAACTCTGTAATACAGACGACGACTTCTATCCTAGAATCGGCAGCCTCCATAATGGCGTCGGAGGCAAAAGCTGCCGGAACGAAGATTAAGCTAGCATTGGCATCCGTCTCTTTTACTGCCTTCTCCACAGTATTGAAAACAGGAATTTCCCCCTCCCACTTAATTCCACCTTTGCCCGGAGTAACTCCAGCAACCACTTTTGTGCCATATTCAATACACCTTTCTGTGTGGAAGGTAGCTTCCCGCCCGGTTATCCCCTGAACAACTAACTTTGTATTTTCATTAACTAATATCAAGACTCCTCCTTACGCTTTTACCGCTGCTACCGCTTTCCTTGCTGCCTGAGTGAAATCTGACTCAAAGATTATATTCAGTCCTGATTCTTTAAGCAGATTGATAGCTTCTTCAACGTTTGTCCCATGCATCCTAAGAACACAGGGGATCTGCATTCCTTTCTCCTTTACGGCTTCTATTATCCCTCTAGCTACAAGGTCACATCTTACAATTCCACCAAAGATGTTAACCCACGCTACTTTAACCTTGGGGTCGGAAAGTAATATCTTAAAGGCGTCTCTAACTCCCTCTTGAGTCACTCCTCCACCGATATCAAGGAAATTTGCTGGTTCACCTCCCTCATATTTGATGAAGTCCATAGTAGCCATTGCTAATCCCGCACCATTAACCATGCAGCCAATATCGCCGTCAAGTTTTACATAATTTACGCCAATTTTTGCTGCCTCGACTTCCAGCGGCTCTTCTTGTGATATGTCACGTAGCTCAGCAATATCCTTATGGTAAGGGATAGCATTATCGTCAATATTCACTTTGGCATCGAGTGCTAAAAGTCTCCCATCAGCGGTGATGACGAGAGGATTGATCTCAACCAGACTGCAATCCTTTTCCGTAAACAGTTTATACATACCAGCCATTATCTGTCTGGCTGGCCTAATGTGCTCTTGTGGTAAATTCATGCCATAGGCGAGGCTTCGTGCTTGGTAAGGCAAGAGACCTGTCACTGGGTCAATATGTTGTTTAACTATCTTCTCGGGACTTTTGGCTGCTATCTCTTCGATTTCCATTCCCCCTGCCTCACTGGTTATCACCAGCGGCGTCTTTTCCGAGGTATCTATTAAGATACTGAGGTAGAGTTCACGTTCAACCCCAACAGCCTCCTCTACCAAGATAGCGTTCACCGGCAACCCTTCGGGTCCAGTCTGATGTGTGGTCAGCTTCGTCTCAAGCAGGCTTTTCGCTATCTCCTCCACGTCACCCGGTGTTTCTGCGGTCTTAATGCCACCGGCTAGACCACGACCACCAGCATGTATTTGCGCCTTTATTACTACTTTACCACCAACTTGTTCTGCGGTTTTCCTGGCTTCCTCAGGTGTTCTTGCCACGCTACCTTTGGGGATAGGGATGCCGAATTGGGCCAAAAGCGCCTTAGCCTGGTATTCGTGGATTTTCATGTTACTCCTTTCAATCTAGTGGGATTTAAACCATATCGGCGTGAAAGCAAAGGCAGGTTTCAAAATGCTATTGCTCACTTACCCTTCCAAAATATTATAAAGAACAAAGCAGCTATTTTTCAATTAGAATAGACTGCGTTTGTCATAGGCGAATAGAGCCTTATCTAAATCACGTAGACTGACACCCAGACGGCTGGATAGTTCCCGCATTATCTTCGTGTATTCTAGCCATGCTCGCTCACTAGCATCAGTCCTCCCTTGTGGGACATTTAAGGCAACAGCCTCAGAGGGAAGTCCCCAAGAGGGTATGGAAATGGAAAACTACCCTCGCCAAGGCATGGCGTTATCAGCTATAGGCATTTCATCCACACCACCTAATTTATAGCCTTCCTTCACTGCTTTCAAATTGACCTCAGAAAATTTTCCTGCCTCTTTTTTTATCACTCCAACAAGAGTCTCAAGCGAGAAGAATCCAATTACTGCTGACAAGGCCCCAAGCATTACCATATTGGCTACCATTCGATGGCCAAGTTTATCCGCCACTTTAGTTGCCGGAATTGAGTATTGATGGGCGTGAGGCAGTGGTACAGTTTTTACCATATCAACATCGAAGAATACTTTGGAGCCCAAAGAAGTTTTAGAAATCCAAGCATTGTATCCTTCCTGAGACATCGCTATTAAAATATCAACCATCAATACCTCTGGCCAATCTTCCAGTGAATTTTTAACCACAACTTGAGAGGAAGAAGCTCCACCGTAAACTTCTGGGCCATAGCTTGATATAAGAGAGACTAAGAGTCCTCTGCTATCCAATACTTTTGCCAGAGTTTTCCCTATTCTTTGAATTCCTTGTCCACCGAAACCGGCAATGACGATTTCCTTTCTCATCAGTCCCCCTCCGGGATAAGAGACATATACTCTTTCAAGTTTGAAAACTGGCCATAGATTATTTGCAAAAGCTCTTCTGTTCTGACTTTTTCTCTAAAGGGGAAAAGCGATTTAAAGTTTCTCCTAAGGGTAGCCTTTGATGTTTTTTGAACCATCTCTTTTGTGACATAAGCTTGATTAAGCCCTTGCCAAGTTTGCGATGGTGAGAAAAGCTCATTTCTTCTTCCGTATCTCATTAGACAAGGTGAGACGACTTCTACAAATGAAAACCCGTCAAAACAAAGAGCCTCTTTTAAAATTCCCTTTAAAATGAGAGGTTTGCTAATTGGACAGCGAGCCGCATATTTAGCGTTTGCTGCGAGCATCAACTTTACTAAATCGAGAGGCGGAATCATGTTTCCGGTGGTAGTGGTAGAAGTTATTGCCCCTAATGGTGTGGTAGCTGCCACCTGACCACCTGTCATCCCAAACACAAAGTTATTAAAGCAAATAGTCAGGATAGAGAGATTTCTTCTAGCGCCGGGAATTGTCTGTCCCAGTCCAATGTCGAATAGGTCACCATCTCCGCTTATAACTATTACATGTAAATCAGGTTGAACTAACTTTACTCCGGTAGCAAAGGGGACAGGATAGCCATGAGTGGTATTTGCTGAATCGAAAGGAAGATGGTTAGGAAGCCTAGCCGTGCATCCTATTCCTGAAACCACAACCACTCTATCAAGAGCCCAATTCAGTTCTTGCATAGATTTTAGTAGACAGTTCCTCAAAATTCCTAATCCACACCCAGGACAAAAAGGAGTTTGCAAACTGAAGCTCTTCTCAGGGATTTTTTCTTTTTCCTCCTTCCATTCCGGTGGGTCATAGACTGTAGGAGGAAGGATAGAAGCAGCATTTTGATAGTATTTTCCCCTCATTGTTTCCAAAAACCGTAGGATTCTTCTCGGGTCGATGCTCTCGCCATCGGGTTGGGGAAGTGAAATTACTGGTGAGGAAGAAGATTCTCGAACAACATAAAATAACTGCCCTTGGTTCATCTCAGGAACTAGAACACACTTAGCAATTTTGCTCCATTTTTCAATCTTTTCTTTCGGGAAAGGGTACAAAACTCTAAGTTTTATCATACCTACCTTTATTCCTTTTTTCCTGGCCTCTTTTATGGCCCATTTGACTGCTCGAGCTGTATGACCATAAGTGACAATCATCATCTCAGCATCACCAAGCAAATACTCTTCAATATCAATTAGCTCCTCAGTTTTGGATATAATTTTTACTCTTTGATATTCAACCATTCTTTCATGAACTTTGGGAATATTCATACAAGGGACTCCCCTTTCATTATGGCTAAGCCCAGTAATTTTCAAAAATTCGCCCTCACCAAATTTCGGCATACTAGGAACAACTCCTTTTTCAGCGGGCCCGAAGGGAGGGCTTCCGGGAGTATAAATGCGATCAAATACTTCTATTTCTTGTGAAATCTCCACGCTTTCTTCTAAATGAGCGTTGGAAGCCTCCATCATCAGAATTACTGGAACCCGGAACTTCTCAGCCAAATTGAAAGCTTTTATTGTATAGTGGTATATTTCTTGAACTGTTGAGGGGTATAAAACAATATGTTCAGTTCCTCCATGAGGCCCCCACCTTACTCCTCTTACCAGCCAAGAGCCAGTACCGGTAGGACGACCGGTACTGGGAGAAGTCCTCTGAACTACAACAAGCACCATCGGCAGTTCATTGATAAGAGCAAAGGCTAAGTTTTCTAACATCCTTTCAAAACCTGGATCAGAAGTAGCTGTCATTACTTTGACTCCAGCCAAAGAAGCTCCGCAAAGAGCAGCCATTGAAGCATCCTCGTTTTCCATTTGAATAAAAAAACCACCAACATTGGGCATTAATCTTTCCATCTCGTAAGATTGTTCTGTAGCTGGAGTAATGGGGTAGCCGGCAAAAAATCGGCAGCCAGCATCTAGGGCTGCCCAAGCACAAGCTGTGTTACCACTTATAAAGTGCTTTCCAGGGTGAAGAACTCTGACACTTTTCCAGCCTCCCCTGGGCAGAGAAGCTTTCTTTACTTGCCAGAGTTGCTCCCAAAATTCGTCAATCAAGCATTCACTTTCTAAAATTATTGCTCCCTCAGGACAAAAATATTTACACAAACCACAATTAGAGCATTGGCTACTCAATTCAGGGACTCTAAGTCTAAATCCTTTGGTACCTATCTCTTGACTTTCTTGGAATACTTGCTTTGGACATAACTTGAGGCATAAATCGCATCCTTTACACCTCTCCTGGTCGATCCTAATTTCTGGCATTTTACCTATAACTCCTTTGCTTATCATTACTTCACAAATCTTCTCATGTCTCCAGATTTAAATGAGAGAGGGCACTTTAATAGTTCTTTAATATTTCCTCTACCAAAGTGCTGATATATTTGGCTATTGCTGGAGCACTAGTCAAACCAGGGGAATCTATGCCAATCAAGTTGATAAAGCCAGGCAAACCCTTGTTACATTCATGATTTATGGCGAAATCCCTAAAATCTTCCCCCTCCGCTTGAAGTTTTGCCCTGATGCCTGCCATCTCAGGCTCTAAATCATCGTATTCTATAGATGGCAAAAATCTTACAACCGACTCATAAAATGCCTTCTTTTGCAAGCTGTCAACTGAGTAATCTATTTCATCAACATAATAAGCGTTAGGGCCCAGACGCATTCTTCCGGTAAGATCTAAGGTAACATGAATGCCAGTGCCTCCTTGCCCAGCCTTGGGCACAGGGTATATCAGCCTATTCACCAATTTGCTCTTGCGACTACTGACGCTATAATACTCTCCTTTGCACCAGTGCAGCTTATAGCCTGTTTCGTCTACATCTATTCCAGCTATCCTGGATACTTCATCACTATGAAGGCCAGCGCAATTTATTAAAACCTTGGTTACAAAGCTGAATTTGCCTTGGCTATCTTCCACTCTGACTTTATATCCACCTGATATTTTGTCTATGCCGATGACTTTCGTTTTGTAAGCTATTTGAGCGCCGTTATCTCTAGCTTTCCCAAGGAAGTATCTCATCAGTGCCTGTGAATCTATGATGCCTGTAGATGGGGAGAGGAAAGCGCTAACTCCTGTCATATTTGGTTCTAATTGCCTCATTTTCCTGTGGGAGAGCATTTTTAGCTCTACACCGTTATCCTTGCCCCTGTTATACAGCTTTTGTAGCTCCTCAGCCTCGGCATCATTGGTTGCTACTATGATTTTTCCTATCCTTTTGTAGCCTATTCCATACTTTTGGCACAGGTCATAAAGAAGGGCATTGCCTTCCAAGCACGTCTTTGCCTTTAAGGAATCTCCGGGATAATAAATACCAGCGTGGATAACCTCGCTATTACGGCTGCTCGCTCCTTGCCCAAATGTTTTGTTCTTTTCCAACACATAAACCTCTCTATCTTCGTTAGCTACTTGTGAGGCTATGGCTAAACCTACCACGCCAGCGCCAACGATGGTTATATCAACTTGATATAACATCTCAATTTCTCAGTTACCTAATTTAGTTTACTGCAATTCCAAGGATGTTTATGCCTTAAGAGGGTAGTGAAGATAAAAGCTACCCTCGCCAAGGCAGGGCACTATACATCATTCACCACCTTTTAAGCCTGTAATAATCAGATAGCATGCTATCACAATCGGCTCTTGGAAGCACCTTACCGCTATCCTCAACTTTCTGTTCAAAAAATCTCTTTGGCAATGTATCAGCCGTCTTCTTCATCCCCTCACGCAGATTAAACTCTCTAGTCTTGTTTGTAATATTTGAAACCAATTTTTGTAACTGTTTTTTGTTTAATTCCATTCCTGTAGTTGCATTTATAATCGTTGAAATCTTTTCCCAGGGATACAGGTCTCTGAAAAACCTGCAGATAATCAAGGCATCAAAAAGTGTATGCCTATCCTCGAAGTCAATGAGCATCTCCGCTTTACCCTCGATTTGGTCTGGAGCTATCATTCCTGAAAGCTCCGCTTTATAAATGGTGGCTCTTAAATGACACGCACCTCTATCTGAAGTGGCAAATGCTAATCCCATTCCTTTTAAAACCCTGGGGTCGTACATTGCGGGTTCCAATCCTTTAACATGAATAGCCAAATCCTCCAGGCCCCATTCTTTGCTGGCACGTTTTATACCTTCAGCCAGAGTGGCTCCAATTCCTTCTTTTCTGACCATCTTGTTTAGCAAAGCAGCGATGCTGTCAACATCGCCATACTCAATTTTCTCTCCGATGTCTTTTATGTGAGAAGCTTCTATGGTGAAGCTGGCGAGATTACTTGCTGTCATGGTATCCATACCTAACCTATCGCATATATCGTTTAGATACACAATTACCTAGGGGTAACATATGAAGCTAAAAGGCCAGTTGCCCTTTATGCATAACTCTTTCCTTCAATTTTGCGCTCGCTTTCTATATCAGCATAGGCCCGCCCTTCGACTAGAACGGGCTTATACTAACTCTGCTTCAGCTCTCTTCAAAATCCTGGATATCTCCCTATCAACATTTTCAGGAATAGGCTCAGGCTTATGTGTTGCCAGGATTTCCTCTGTTTTTTCTTTAGCCACTTGAGCAATCGATTTAGATCCTTTTTTCTGCCATGCTTCAAAGCTGTCTACGGTAAACCTTGGTATCCACCTTTCTCTGAAATGTTCTAACGTATGTTTTTCACCCAGGAAGTTTCCACCAGGACCAACTTTGTTAATGAGGTCCACTGCTAAAGCGTCATCATTCACCTCAAATCCCTGGATGAACCTTAAGGCATAATCCATAATATCATTGCCAAAAACCATCGCCTCAGGGCATGCGCCATCCCCCAACCCTACTAAACCAATAATAAGGTCAGGAGCTGTTAACATACAGGTGATAAGTGAGATAGCTTTTGAATAACCGGCTTGCGCATCCAGGGTCCTCGAGCTACCATGGGAAGCATCCTTCAAAGTAGGCAAACCATAGCGATAGGCCAATTGAGCCAGGCCTATATCCATAAGCTGGCCCTCCGGGGAGGAACACATAATGCCCGTCTTGAAATCCATGGTGCTAACGTCAATCGCATATACCACCGGTGCACCGGGGCTAGCGAATTCCTGGATAACCAGCCCACCTAGAAATTCAGCGTTGTTCATCACCATTGCGCCTGGTAATGTAGCAGGCCCTGTCGCTCCCACCATGGGCATAGTATATATGACAACCGGAACGCCAGCCTTAGCATACTCTATGCTTGCTTCCATTATTCCCTTATCATAAGTAAGAGGAGAAAAGGGACACTCAATAGCCGAAATAATAGGCCTTCTTTTGAGCTCCTCCATGCCACCAACGATAGTAGCAGCAATCTCAATAGCGTATTGAGCTTCTTTACCACTCAACGCACCCCCTTGAAAATGCTTCCCCATATTGCTTAAGCAAGTATATATACCAACTATACCTTGCATGGGTTCTGGCACCTCGGTGGCAGTCACCATTCGCAAAACAACATCAACATGGTCAAGATAATCAGCTACCACAGCACAACGAGCAATATCCTCACTCGTTGAAAATCTGCGTTCTCCGGTTTCACCATCTATTATGAAAGTGCTGGTTCCACTTGTAGAGAAATGTGGCTTCTGCTTATTCAGCACAAAATCATGCTTTGGGTTTCTGGCTGCACATGTTATAGTTTTCGGAGCCCTTCTTAATGCTTCTTCAACTAAAGTTGCGGGGATAGTAGCATGATTTCTGCCGTAGTCAACCTTGGCTCCTGCTTCCTTCAAAATATCAAGTGCCTGCTCACTCATCACCTTGATGCCAGTTCTCTCCAGAACTTCCAGCGAAGCATTATGAATAGCATCCAATTCATCTTGCGACAAAAAATTTATACTGGGTTTACTCATTCTTCTGTAATCCCCCTTAAGTTAAAGTTTTTCAGCTTATTTCTTATTTGAATCTGCTTTTCCCCATGTTTAACTTTTGACCAGTTCTTTTGCCTTCCCGACGGCAGATGGCGCATCAGGTGCATATCCATCGGCACCTATCTTATCTGCAAATT
>CAZDXE010000032.1:0-14209 GCA_964509565.1 uncultured Dehalococcoidales bacterium
TGCTCTCCCCTGTGTCAAGTGCTCTTCACTTTCTCGGCGTAACTTTTTAAAATCCATTGATTCTAAAAAGGCCTTGAGAAGCTCGATATTACTTTCCACTTCCTTATCTTCTTGTACGCTTTCCATGTATTTGTTTACCAGGCTCCAGAATTCCTCTCTGGCTACAGTTTCTATGCAATGGGAAAGACTGGGTAGAAGTTCTATACAACCCATACCCTAATTTGTATCACTAACAGGCAATGTTTTCAAAATTTGACAACATCAACGATGGGTGTTAGAGTAATTACTGACATATGTTCATAATGAATAATAGAGATGAGGTGATTTCTGTTGGCTAGGCCGGTGAAGATGCGCTGTGTTACTCAATTGCCAAGCACGGGTTTCTTCAGACCAGTAGGGCCTGCAGCAAATGTTTTACAGAAGGTTTGTCTTTCAGTGGAAGAAATCGAATCTATTCGACTTAAGGATTTTGAGGGCTTGGAGCAAGAGGGTTGTGCTCAAAGGATGCGCATCTCCAGACCAACTTTCCACCGGATATTGGGGTCGGCTAGAAAAAAACTGGCTGATGCCTTGATTAATGGCAAAGCGATTCAAGTGAAAGGTGGCAACTTCGGATTACCTCAAAGTCGCTTTAGATGCAATAATGATGGACATGAATGGAATGTGCCTTTTGAAACTTTAGCGAATGGATTTCCGCTGTCTTGTCCTATGTGTTCCAGCGCGGATATTCAATCTATGTCTTCATTTGCTTTTGGGAGGCGGTGTGGCAGGCGATTCCGTGGAGGAAGAGTTTAACGGCAAGCTGTAAGAAGAATGAATGTAAGAAGAGGAGGTGAATGAAAATGCCATTTGGAGATGGAACAGGGCCAGCAGGGTTGGGCCCAATGACGGGCAGAGCAGTGGGTTTTTGTACTGGGTTTGGTAGACCTGGATTTGCCAATACTGTTCGTGGGAAGCGATTAGGATTTGGTAATAGGGTGCCTTATGGACATTTCTATGCTAGGCGTTATAGCTGTTTCTATCCTTGGCGGGCTCGGGGTGGATGGTGGAAAAGGTGGAGACCATATTGATGCCTTTGCTAAGGAAGAATTTTAAGGGGGTGACAGAATGTGGCCTTGGTTTGGACGGAATTCTCGGAGATGGCCTGTATCCGTATGTAGAATGCCTTATGGTTACCCTCGGGGAGCCATATCTAAAGAGGAGGAGATGATGATGCTTGAAGAACAAGAGAGATGGCTGACGAACGAATTGAATGATGTGAATAAGAGACTTGAAGAACTACGCAAATAAAATTAAGGAGGTGAATTATGCCAGGATTCGATGGAACAGGACCAGGTGGCATGGGTTCGATGACGGGGGGTGGAAGGGGTTTTTGTAACCCTGGGGCCTCAGGTGGGTGGTACGGTTTAGGCAGAAGAGGAGGTTTTGGGTTTAGGGGAAGCTCTCCTCCGTGGCCTTTTGTTGGTATAGGTAGAGGGGGACTGCCCAGAGGTGCGTATCCGGGAGCTGTTGGGATGCCAGTATCGCCAGACTACCCTTCCTATAGTAGCCCTTCGACGATGCCTTATGGTGGTAACCCTTATGTTCCACAAATGACTCGGGAGCAGGAACTGGATTTTTTGAAGAACCAGACTGAAGTAATGAAGGGGCAATTGGAGCAAATTGGTGCTAGAATGAAGGAACTGGAAACAGAAGAATAAGAAGGAGGTATATCATGAAAATCGCAGTGTCGGCAGTAGCCCCTACTTTAGATGCTGAGGTAGACCCTCGGTTTGGAAGGTGCCAATACTTTGTCGTTGTCGATCCACAAACCATGGAATTTGAAACCTTACAGAATTCTAGTGCCATGGCTGCAGGTGGAGCTGGCATCAGCACGGCTCAGATGATTGCCAATAAAGGGGTACAGGTAATACTTACTGGTAATTGTGGGCCTAATGCTTATCGGACATTGTCCGCTGCTGGCCTTCAGGTGATCACTGGTGCTACCGGCAAGATAAGGGATGTTGTACAGGCTTATAAGGATGGTAAATTGCAGCCGATCGCTCAGGCTAATGTAGATAGCCATTATGGCATGGCCAGTGGTTCTGGTATGGGCATGGGTAGGGAAATGGGGCGTGGCATGGGAATGGCATCTATGACAGAATCAGTACCTCAAGCTATGGATTCAGAACAAGAGGTAGAGATGCTTAAAAGTCAGGTACAGGCACTAGGGCAGCAACTAAACGAAATACAACGGCGTATTGAGGAGTTAGGCAAAAAGAATGAATAGGGAGGTGAACTATGCCCATCTATGAATATCAATGTACCCAGTGCGGGCGAAAATTTGAGGTTCGTCAATCGATTGGTGAAGGAGGTTCTAGCTTAAGTTGTCCTGAATGTCATGCCTCAAACCCTAAAAGGCTCATTTCTTCGTTCTTTAGCCCAAGCTCAAGCACGACTGAGCCTTCGGGGACAACTTGCCCCACTTGTAGCTCTGGATTCTGTGGATTGCAGCCTTAAAGAGCAAACGGAGCTAATTCTTATTGGAGGTGTTATTATGCCTAGAGGAGATGGAACAGGCCCTTATGGTAAAGGATCGGGCACAGGTAGGGGCATTGGTGCAGGTACAGGCAGAGGTAGGATGGGAGGGAATCACCCTGGGGCGGGCCCTAGTGGGGATTGTATTTGCCCTGGTTGTGGAGCAAAGGTTCCTCACCAGGTGGGCGTTCCTTGCTATAACCTGAGTTGCCCTAAATGCGGTGCAAAAATGGCAAGAGAGTAGAGTGGTAATTTCCGTTGCTAGTGGTAAGGGTGGTACGGGGAAAACACTGGTGGCCACAAGCCTAGCCCTCGCGTTAAGTGACAAGCGCAAGGTGCAGTTATTGGACTGTGATGTGGAAGAGCCGGACGCTCATATCTTTCTTCACTTAGCTATTAACCGAAGTGAACCTGTAACGATTCCTGTGCCCAGAATAGATGAGATGAAGTGCACCTATTGTGGTAAGTGTGCTGAAGTTTGTGTTTATAATGCTATCGCTGTGCTTAAGAAAAAGGTGCTTGTTTTCCCTGAGTTATGCCATGGTTGTGGAGCATGTTCTTACTTGTGCCCTGAATCGGCTATTTCAGAGGTGGGAAGAGAAGTAGGAGTGGTGGAAACTGGAAAGTCAGGGAATATGGAGTTTATTCAGGGGCGACTTGCCATTGGAGAGCCAATGGCTCCACCTATAATCAGGGAGGTAAAGAAGCACATTGATCGTATGAGAGAGGTTATTATAGACGTTCCCCCGGGAACGTCTTGCCCTGTGGTAGAAGCAGTCAAAAATAGTGATTTTTGCCTCTTGGTGACTGAGCCTACTCCTTTTGGCTTAAACGACCTTTCGCTGGCAGTAGAGTTGATGAAAAAATTACAAATTGTGTGCGGGGTGATAATTAATAGGGATGGTGTGGGAGATGGGAAAACTGAGCAATACTGTCAGGATCAGGGAATACCCATCTTGCTAAAAATTCCCTTGGATAGAGATATTGCCAGACTATATTCGAAAGGAGTTCCGTTGATAGAAGGCATGCCTGAGTGGCGTAAGGCTTTTGTTGCTCTTTTTCAAAACATAGAACAAATAGTCGCAGCTAGTTAGGTGATGAAACGATAGCTTGTTAGGGAGTAGCAAATATATATGAGGAGATTGATTTTGGAATTCACTTTGAGGAAATTAAACTGAGGGAATTTGCACGGTGTGCCAAATATTTACAGGAAAGGAATGGTGAAGTCTGTCGAATTTGCACGCAATGCAGGTAATGGATTGGGAGATAAATGAAAGAGATCGTGGTTCTTAGTGGCAAGGGAGGGACTGGGAAGACAAGCCTGACAGCTTCCTTTGCCTCTTTAGCCCAAAACAAAATATTGGTTGACTGTGATGTCGATGCTGCAGACCTCTACCTTTTGCTCAAACCACAAATTAAAGAGGAAAATGAATTTTGGGGTGGGCAAGTTGCCTTTATTGATAAGGGAAAATGTACAGAGTGTGGACTTTGCCAGGAAGTATGTCGGTTTGAGGCTATAAAGAATTACTTTGTTGATAAGATTTCTTGTGAGGGCTGTGGGTTATGTTTTCAAATCTGCCCAGTTGACGCTATTGCTATGCGACCCTGTATGGCTGGACATTGGTTTATTTCTGAGACAAACTATGGCACTCTCATCCATGCTAAGTTAGGAATTGCTGAGGAAAACTCTGGTAGGTTAGTAACCTTGATTCGGGATAGCGCCAGGCGCATAGCAGAAAAGGAAAAACTCGACTATATTATCAACGATGGTCCACCAGGTATTGGTTGCCCAGTTATTGCTTCTCTATCCGGAGCAAATTTGGCGCTTTTGGTAATCGAGCCCACATTATCAGGGATTCATGATTTTGAACGCATAATTGGGGTGTGCCATCATTTTAGTGTTCCTATCATGGTTTGCATTAACAAATATGACATTAACGAGGAAAATTCATGTTATATTGAAGACTATTGTCATAGAAATGGTATGGAGGTGGCGGCAAAAATTCCTTTTGATAATGCAGTGACCGAGGCAATTGTTCAAGGTTTGCCTGTGACAGAGTATTCCGATAACGAAGTAACTCGGCAAGTAAAAGAGCTATGGCAAGTTATTTCATTAAAATTAAATGATCAGGAGGGAAGAGATGCCAATTTATGAATACAGGTGTTTAGATTGTGGAAAAATATCAGAAATCCTTCTTCGTAATCCTGGAAGCGAAGATATTGAGTGCCCGATGTGTGGCAGTGAGAATCTGGAAAAACTTTTGTCTGCTTCCTATGCTATAAAAATGAATAGCTCTATTCCAGGTAGAACTTGTTGTGGTAGAATAGAACGCTGCGAGATACCCCCTTGCTCTGGGGAGGGTACTTGTAGAAGGAGTAACTGAAAATGAGATATGCAGTACCTGTGGTAAATGGGAAAGTGGCTGAGCATTTTGGCCATTGTAGCCATTTTGCCTTGTTTGATGTCGATGAAACAACAAAAGCGATTGTAAACAGAGAGATAGTAGCTTCGCCAGGGCATCAGCCTGGATTACTTCCGTCGTGGCTGGCTGGGGAAGGAGTTTCTGTTGTTATAGCTAGCGGCATGGGGGTCAGTGCACAAAACCTTTTTGCAGAGAACCACATTGAAGTTGTTATTGGCGTGCTGGGGGGCGAGCCGGAGAAAGTCGTTCTGGATTATATGAGCGGTACATTGGCTACTGGTGGTTATGTGTGTGACCATTAGGTATATGAAGATAGGAGGCAAATGTTATGGCAACTGAAGATTTGGTGAGGAAAGCATTAAATAATGTGCTTGTTCCTGGAGTGATGCGTAACTTGGTACAGATGAATTTGGTGCGCAGCATTGAGGTTAAAGACGGTGAAGTGAAAATAACTTTGGCTTCGACTGCTATCTCTGCTCAGTCTCAGGATTGGTTAAAAGGCAAAGTGATCGCAGTAGTTAGCGAACTCGCTGAAGTGAAAGAAGTTGTTGTTGATCTTGTTGAGGTCAAGCCTAAGGAACTTAATCAAATTCAGAGCGTGATAGCTGTGATGAGCGGAAAAGGTGGAGTGGGCAAATCTTTGGTAGCTGGTTTACTGGCTGTTGCTTTTGCTCGAGATGGCAAGGATGTTGGCGTACTTGATGCTGATATTACTGGCCCTAGTATCCCTAAGATGTTTGGGTTGAATGTCCATCCTGCCGGCAACGAAACAGGTATTTTGCCGATACTATCGAAGTCTGGAATTGAGGTTATGTCTATGAACCTTCTATTGCCCAATGAAGATGAAGCAGTTATCTGGAGGGGCCCTCTTATGTCAAAAGCTATTACGCAGTTTTGGGAGGAGGTGCTTTGGGGTAAACTTGATTATCTTGTGGTTGATTTGCCTCCTGGCACTGCGGATGCCGCGTTGACAGTATTGCAGACCTTACCGCTTACCGGTGTAATCGAGGTTTTTACTCCTCAGGAGTTGACGGGAATGATAGTGAGGAAGGCAGTGAAAATGGCGAGGAAGTTGAACGTTCGTGTTCTGGGGGTAATAGAGAATATGAGCTATCTATTGTTACCCGAAACGGGTAAAAAACTGGAGGTTTTTGGCCGGAGCAAGGGAGAAGAAATGGCTAAGGCCTCTGGAGCACCACTGTTAGGGCAATTGCCTATTGACCCTCAATTGGCTAAATTGTGTGATGAGGGAAATATTGAGAGATACAATTCGGATGCCTTGTCACAAATCTTTGCCAATGTAGGTGTTGCTCTAAATGAGATAAAGTGAAATGCTAAGCCAGGAGAAATGACAGTGGAAGTGGGAAACTCCTTTAAAGAGTTGGAGGAATCTGTTATGCAGGATATGCGAAAAGCCTATTCTGAAGAAGTAATCGACCATTTTCTTAACCCGAGAAATCTGGGGCAGATTGAATCACCAGATGGATTTGGCAGAGTAACTGGCCCTTGTGGGGATACCGTTGAGATATATCTCAGGGTAAATGGAGACAAGATTATAAATGCTACCTTCCTGACTGATGGCTGTGGCCCCAGTATTGTCTCTGGTAGTATGGCCACTGAGCTAATTAAAGGGAAGAGTATTGTTGAGGCTCAGAACATAAGCAAAGATGATATTCTGAATGCCTTGGGAGGACTTCCTGAGGAGAGCCAGCACTGTAGCCTCTTGGCAGCAAATACAGTTAAAGAAGCGGTTAGAGACTATTTAGCTCTTAAGAGCGAACCCTGGAAAAGGCTTTATAAAGTCTGCTAGAATTCTAAGAACGTATAGTGAATTTATTGTTCATAGTGCAGCTTTGCATTGGTGATGTGGCTTTTGTTTGACTGGAACTGCCATTGGCACATTAGGTAAAAGTTACTTTTACTTCATCTCCTACTTCTAAACCGAGGAGGTCGTAGGCACTTCCATTCGTTAGCGATATTTCTAGATAACCACTACTGTTTAGGATAACTATCAATCTCTTTCCCTCTTCGTAGTAACGTGATATGCCCTGGATGTATTGCCCTGCTGCTTCCATAACGATATTTCCCTGTGATAAATCTGTGTTTCTTATATTGGTGATTAGGTTGCCAAAATTGTTGATATATATGATGTGACCTACTAGGTTATTTTGTGGGTCGAAAGATGGTTTTGGGGTAGGGAACATGTGAAGAGAGGTAATCCTTTCTCCAAATTCATAGATTGATATGCCTAGAGATAGGCCTGCAGCGACCGGGGCGAAGATATCTCTACCGTGAAAGGTAGGGCAGACAGGCTGCCGCCAAAAACGCGGTTCAGTAATAGCCACAGCTTCAAATCCTTTTTTGAAAACTACCTTCTCAGGATTTTCGGAATGGTGGTTCAAGTGTTTTTCATTGGGTGATAATTCGTTAATTACATAACTGAGAATACCGTTATCAGGAGCAACGAAGAGAGATGAAGGTGTTTTCAGTATTATTCCACGTCGTTCACTTTTCACACCAGGGTCAACGATAGCTATGTGGATGCTTTGCTCGGGAAAGTAGCGATAGGCGATATTGAGGATAAAAGCAGCTTGTGTAATATTCTGCGGTTCGATGGAGTGAGTAATGTCAACGATAGTGACTCTTGGGTTAGTACTCAGAATGACACCCTTCATGGTAGCAACGTAGGCATCGTTGAAACCGAAATCAGTAGTTAACGTTATGACTGGATTCATCCCTGATTATGAAACGGAGGCGACTATTAATATTGCCAAGGTAATGAAAATAACAGCCAGGGCAATAGTGAGTTTGAACAAAGTTTTTTCTATTCCTCGCCGTGTTCGATAGGTTGACTCAGCTTGTCCAAAGATACCTCCTAGGCCTCCTCCGTGGAGTTGAAATAGGACAGTGGCAATTAAGGCTACAGCCACTAATATTTGAGCAATGGCGAAATATTTAGGCAACTTGTTTTCCTCCTAGTTCTTGTACGAGAATTTCATTTACCAAAGTAGGATTGGCTCTTCCTCTTGTGCCTCTCATTACTTGCCCAGTGATGAAGGTTAAGGCTTGCTGCTTTCCAGCCTTATAGTCTGTCACTGCTTTGGCATTGTGGGCTATTACTTTTTTGACTGCATCTCTAATTCTAGTAGCATCGCTGATTTGGCTGAGTTCTTTCTCCGCCACAATAGTGCTAGCTCTTTTGCCGCTGTAGAACATTTCTTCAAATACCATTTTGCTGGCTGGGCCGCTGATAACCCCTTTATCTACTAGGTTAAGCATCTCTACTAAGTGAGTTGGGCTTATATTGGTGGTTTCTATGCTAGCGCTGGTCGCATTAAGTAGCCGACTAAAGTCACCGAGAAGCCAATTGCTGATCAATTTTGCCTTGCCTTTATCCATTAATTCAAGGCAGTTTTCAAAGTAACTTGCCAATGCCTTGGAGCTTGTTAAGATACCAGCATCATATGAAGATAGTCCATATTGCGTCGTGAATCGTTTTTTTCTTGTTTCAGGTAACTCGGGTAGCTTTGCTCTGATTTCCTCTATCCAAGTTTTATTGAAAAGTAGTGGAGGCAAATCGGGTTCAGGAAAATAGCGATAATCATCAGCATATTCTTTGCTCCTCTGGCTTACCGTTACACCTTTTTCATCTAGCCAGCCTCTGGTTTCTTGCACCAGCTTGCCGCCCTCCTCGAGCACAGCCCTTTGTCTCTTGGATTCATGTTTCATAGCTTGGTAAACTGCCTTGAAGCTATTCATGTTCTTAACTTCTACCTTAGTTAACAGATCCTTGCTACCCCTGGGACGAATGCTTAGGTTAGCGTCACACCTGAAGCTGCCTTCTTCCATGTTGCATGTAGACACTTCTAAATAGCGAAGGATGGAATGTAACATAACGAGATAATCTCGAGCCTCTTCGGGGGAACTGATTTCTGGTTCGCTGACAATCTCCATCAGGGGTACACCGGAGCGATTGACATCTACTAGACTATAATCCTCTTTATGCCATAACTTGGCCACATCCTCTTCAAGATGTATTCTGGTAATGTTAATTCTCTTTTTGGTTCCGTTGTTGCCAATATTTAGGTAGCCTTGCTTTCCTATAGGAGCATCATACTGGGAAATCTGGTAGCCCTTCATCAGGTCGGGGTAAGAGTAGTTTTTGCGATCAAATTTAGTGGACTCATTAATAGTGCAATTCAGGGCAAGAGCAGTCATCATAGTGTATTCCACTGCTTTTTTATTAATAACAGGTAGGGTTCCAGGCATACCCAAACAGATAGGGCAAACGTGAGTATTGGGTGGGGCATTGATGTAATCGGTATTGCAGGAGCAGAACATCTTACTCTTGGTTAGTAGTTGAGCATGAACTTCCAAACCTATGACAGTTTCATAATCCATAAACGTAGAAATAGTATAGCAAGCATGCTAATTGGACACAAGAAAAGGTAGGCTGTTTTTCCAGAGGGGAGGCGTTTCGTTTCATAAGGTGGCTTGAATCCTGGATGAAAACTGCAGCCAATGCCTGAAAATATCGCAATTGCATTATCTCTGTGTATTCCCGTGTGCTGCCTCGCGTCACTTTAACCCTCCTTTTTTGGTAACAATAATTTGGCGCAATTCGGACTCTTCAAATCTTTGTTTAAGTAGAGTAGAATAGGTGTTCTGAAAATTTGCATGTTTTGGGAGAAAAGAATTTGGAAATTAAAGTCATCACTGGTGATATAACTCAGATAGAGGCCGATGCTATTGTAGTAAATCTCTTTGAAGGTGAGCAACCTGGTAATGCTACTGCTGTTGTGGATAAAGCTTTGGGTGGAGCCATAACTCGCTTGGTTGAAAATGGTGGTATCAAGGGTAAGTTTGGGGAGGTTAGCATTATTCATACCCTTGGCAAGCTACCATGTGGGGTAGTGGCCGTAGTTGGTTTAGGTAAGCGCCAGGACTTTGATTTAGATAAGGTGCGTGGTGTAGCTGGTGGGTATTGTCGCTCCTTGAGAAAATTGAACTGCCATAGGATAGCTACCGTAGTCCATGGCGTTGGTATTGGTGGCATTGGCCCTGAAGTTTTGGTTGAGGCAATGATAGAAGGTAGTCTCCTCGGACTTTATAATTTTGCTAGCTATAAAAAACTTGAGTATGAAGATGTTGCAGAGATAGTGATAGTAGAAAGAGATGGAGATAAAGCTCCAGCGCTGGAGCGAGGGGTGCGTAAGGGGAAAATATTGGCGGAGGCTACCAGTTTAGCGCGCGATATGGTTAACGAACCATCTAATTATATGACACCAAGTCGAATGGCTGAAATAGCCAGAGAAATAGCTAATAAAGGCAAGCTGGAGATTAATATTTTTGACATGAGAGATATGGAGATAATGGGTATGGGGGCGTTGCTGGGGGTGGCAAAGGGAAGTAAACAGCCTCCAAAATTAATAACCCTTGGCTATAAAGGGGATGAGAGTTCTAAAAATACTATTGGTTTTGTTGGTAAAGGCATAACTTTTGATTCTGGTGGAATTTCCATTAAGCCTTCAAAGGATATGAGTGAAATGAAAGGCGACATGGCTGGGGGCGCTGCAGTTATGGCAGCGCTCGGTGCCATCGCTAAATTGAAACCGAAGATTAATGTTGTTGGCATCATTCCGGCTACTGAAAATTTACCTAGTGGCAGTGCACTAAAACCGGGAGATGTGTTGAAAGCGTTGAATGGTAAGACAATAGAGGTGATGAATACTGATGCTGAGGGGAGGCTTATTTTGGCTGATGCACTGAGTTATGCTGTGAAGCAGGGTTTGTCTCCTTTGGTCGATTTAGCTACTCTGACAGGAGCTTGTGTTGTTGCTTTGGGTACCGGCTATACTGGCACTTTCAGTAATGACCAGAAGTTAGTGGATAAGATTCTCGAGGCTGCGGACATGGCAGGGGAGAAGCTGTGGCGATTGCCTTTACCTGAGGAATACAAGGAACAGAACAAAAGCGAGATTGCCGATATTAAAAATATTGGGAATAGATATGCTGGGGCCATTACTGCTGCTCTTTTTCTGAGTGAATTTGTTGATAAGACTCCATGGGTTCATCTTGATATAGCAGGCACTGCCTCCAGTAGTAAAGAAAGCGGTTATATGATAAAGGGGGCTACCGGTGTAGGAGTAAGAACTCTGGTTAAATTGGCTCTGTTATTGGCTGAGGGAGGGGTGCGTGCATGAAAGTGAAATGGCTGGGGCATGCTTGCTTTTTGATTGTTTCTGATGAAGGATTGAGAATAATTGCTGACCCTTATGCTGTAGAGCAAAACCTCAATTATTCTCCTATCAAAGAAGCTGCTGATGTCGTTGTGGTAAGCCATGACCATTACGACCACAATAACATTTCAGTAGTACAGGGAAAGCCAGAAGTGCTTAAAGCTAGTGGTGTAAGAACTGCCAGAGGTATTCAGTTTAGAGGAATTACAACTTATCATGATACTTCGCAAGGTAAGCAAAGAGGAGCCAATACCGTTTTCTGTTTTAGCCTGGATAAGATGAATCTTTGTCATCTGGGTGACTTAGGACATGTGCTTAGCCCTGGGCAAATTAAGGAAATTGGTGGTGTAGATATATTGTTTATCCCTGTGGGTGGCTTTTATACTATTGGCGCTGCTGCTGCTAGTCAAGTATGTGATCAACTAAAGCCGAAGGTGGTAATTCCCATGCATTTCAGAACGCCTCAGTGTACTTACCCTATAGCTGGTGTTGATGATTTCCTCCGCGGTAAGGAAAATGTGAAGAAGATAGATTTGAGCGAGATAGAGTTCAGGCTTGAAAAATTGCCCAGAATCACAGAGATTGTGCTTCTGAAGCCGGTCTCGTAGTTAGGAAAATCAGGGCATCAGGTAATAATCTGTAACTAAAACAATGATTTTTGAAGCATCCGATTTTGTTTTTACGCCTCCAGCACGGCTTTCATGGGCAAGGCGTGTGTTAATTAAACCTTGTGCCCACTTCCCCCTGCCTTATCCTGTAACTACAAGCCCTGAGATATTGAATACTATCATTGAAGGCATAAGGAAGGTTAGCGATGCAGATATATTCATTGCTGATGGGATGCCTGAAGGGGAGTCGATATATTCTGTGTATCAGGATTTAAAATATAACTTTCACAATGTGCTTATGCTTGATGTTAGAGATTCCATTTTTCTGGAGATGGAGAATCCTTTAACTGAATTCTTTGCTGTGCCTACTTTTTGGGCGTCTAATTTAGTCTTGCGGAGCGACTTTTTGATCAGCGTGGCTCCATTTAAGATTTGTGGCAATAGCGGTTATTTTAGTGTAGCAAACTTGCTAAGCTTATTGCCGGTGAGTAAGTATCGGAGAGGTGGGTGGGGTAATTGGAGTGCCTTACGCGAACTTGAAATAGAGAAGGTGCTTGCTGATCTCTATTTCACCATGCCTTCGGATATAGGAATCATTGAGGCGCGGCAGAAATTTTTCTACACTGATGATCCAATGGAAGGGAAGGTTGAGGAATGTGGCAAAATTCTCGTTGGTGAACCCTATGAAGTTGATCGTGAGGCTTCACAGTTAGCTGGCGTGCGGTGTGAATATTTGGATCTGATTAATGAAGGTAAAAAGCAATCTGAGAATTGAGGTATTAGTGTTTTATGTGTAGCTTATGTCAAAGGTGGTAAATTGCCCTGAATAAGTTGACCAATTTGTTTCTATTTTTCTAATTTGAGCCCCTGGTGGTCCTATTTTAAGTTGCTTTATTAACTTTTCCAATTCCTGTTTATTTCCCTCGGCCTGAACTTCCACCGTATCCCCGCTACGCAGGTTGCGCACATAGCCTTTTAATTCCAGTTCTCTAGCTATATCCTGTACAAAATAGCGAAAAAAGACACCCTGTACACGGCCATGTACTTTAACTGAAAGGTGAGTCATCTCTGCCATTTCAAAACTTCACAACTATAGACCTGATTTTATCTGAGTCGATTCACCTCTGCCTGGTGGGTCATTCTGCAGTCTCCCGAAATTTTGCCTCAGAGGCGATTTACATTGTAGTATCAAGAACAAAAATGACAATTCTTGCGACAAGGATGTGGCTAGCCTAAATCTTTCTTTAATGTCCTCATCGAGGCAAAATTCCACACAAGTTTAAGCTGCCATCTGGTTATTCTTCATAATCTTCAGTGTGTGTCTTTCTCTTTTTCTTGATTACCTCCACCTCTGCGGGTGGCTTGAATTCAGAGCTTACACTAGATTTCTTAGCTCCCCTTTTTGTTTTTTTGGTCTCTCTTCGTCCGTAATCTCGTTTACCCATGGCTGCACCTCAATTTTTCCCAAGCAGAGCGTGCTGCTTCTATTTCAGCAGATTGCTTGTTTTTTCCTGTGCCTCTGCCCAGTACATTATCCTCTATAAGTACCTCTATTGTAAATTGTTTATCGTGGTCAGGCCCAATGGCTTCTATCAATTGGTATACCGGAGGTGAAGTTTTCTCGTTTTGAACAAATTCTTGTAACAATGCCTTGTAATTGGGGCTTATCTCTCCATGTTTTATTTTCTCCAGGAATGGCTTAAGTTGCCTGAGGATAAATTCCTCGGCTAGACATAACCCCTGGTCGAGGTAGATAGCTCCAATTAGCGCTTCTGTAGTGTTTGCTAGATTGCTTTGTCTTTCCCTTCCCCCACTAACCTTTTCCCCTTGCCCCAGTAAAAGCCAGTCGCCGAGTTTTAGTGAAAAAGCTACCTTAGCTAGCGTTTGGCGACAAATCAGGGAAGCACGAATTGTGGTGAGCTCACCTTCGGGCAGATCGGGGAATTCACTATATAACTCGTCAGTTACTATGAAATCGAGGATGGCGTCACCCAAAAACTCCAGCCGCTCATTGCTGGGTAGAGTGGAATTGGGATTTTCATTGAGATAGGAGCGATGGACAAACGCTTGCTTCAACAAAGATTGGTCATTAAAAAATATTCCCAGGGCTTCTTGGCACGCGTCCCAATTGGCCATCTTGTAACCTCCAAATTAAGTATAGCAACAAAAGACCGACTAGGCATACACTTATTGTCAAAACTAAAAATTTATGGTATTTTAGAAATAAGACGAAAGAATAAGGAGGTGGTCAAATTGGTTGTTTATGGTGTGCATTCTATTTCTCAGGAGTAGCCTTTCAGGTTTGTCTTAACTCGATTCTGTCCTGGTATAGTTGGCATCTGGAATTGTTAGGTTACAGGCATAACGAATGAAGAAAGCAGGAGGAAAAATGAAGAGGAGAACGATAGCGCCGGTGGCCATG
>CAZDXE010000033.1:0-13778 GCA_964509565.1 uncultured Dehalococcoidales bacterium
AAGTAGGGTGGCACCGTGAAGGCTAAAGCCTCTCACCCCTTCGGGTGAGAGGCTTTTTATTTGCCGAGCAGGGAGTTTAATCAATGTATTATCCAACACTTGAAGGAGTTAAGAAATGCAAGAAATTTGGTAACCGCGTGCCTATTTATCGTGAAATCGTTGCTGATTTAGAGACGCCTGTATCTGCCTTCTTGAAGATTAATCGTGGCAGTAATTCTTTTCTTCTGGAAAGTGTCGAGGGTGGGCAACGACTGGCACGTTATAGCTTTATCGGCACCGAGCCGTATAAAGTGCTCGCTATTAGTGGCGAGGACGAAGTAGACTCACTTCCTCTGATTGCCAAAGAACTACGCAAATACAAAGTTGTACCAGTCGAGGGGCTGCCCCGGTTTACTGGCGGCGCCATCGGATACCTGGCTTATGAAACAGTAACTCGCCTTGAAGAGTTGCCTTCCCCAAGTTCTAACCCCCTGTCTTTGCCTGAGTCGTTATTTATGTTTGTGGATACTATGCTTGTCTTTGACCATGTGACCCATAAGATTAAGGTCCTGAGTCATGTCCGCCTTGATGGCGACATTGAAGCTGCTTACCAAAAAGCAACCGAAAAGATTGATGCACTGATAGATAGATTAAATCGACCATTACCGTCAAGCCAGCACACTGGTAGCCTCGCTGCTCAGCATCGGAACAACCACGAATTTTCGTCAAACTTCTCTAAAGAAGATTTCGTAAAAAGCGTGCTGAAGATAAAGCAGTATATCGCTGCTGGCGAAGCCATTCAGGTAGTGCTATCCCAACGCCTTGCACGGCGTACCGAAGCATCCCCTTTTGAAATCTACCGAGCGCTCCGCACCATTAATCCCTCCCCGTATATGTTCTTCCTGGATTTTAATTCCTCCCATATTATCGGGGCATCCCCGGAGATTCTGGTCAGAGTAGAGGATGGGAAAGTGATGACTCGCCCCTTAGCCGGAACCAGGTCTCGGGGAAGGACTCTGGCTGAGGATACCATGCTGGAGCAAGAACTCCGCGGTGACGAAAAGGAGCGTGCTGAGCATATCATGCTGGTAGACCTGGGGCGCAATGACATTGGCCGTATAAGCGAGCCGGGCACAGTTGAGGTCAGCGACCTGATGGACGTTGAGCGCTACTCCCACGTTATGCATCTGGTTAGTCATGTCCAGGGTAAGTTAAGACTGGACCTTACCGTCTTTGATGCCCTTCGCTCCTGTTTCCCTGCTGGCACGGTGTCCGGCGCGCCTAAAATACGGGCTATGGAGATAATCGCCGAGCTTGAGCACGAGAAACGAGGCCCCTATGCCGGAGCTGTCGGCTACTTCTCCTACTCGGGTAACATGGACATGGCCATAGCTATAAGAACCATAGTAATGATTAAGGACATTGCCTATATGCAGGCAGGTGCAGGCATTGTCTATGATAGCGTGCCTGAGCACGAATATGAAGAATCAATGAACAAGGCACGGGCGCTTTTGAAAGCGATAAACCAGGCTGAGAGTCCAGTGTCGGAGAGATTGAGCCATGCTGTTGCTGATAGATAATTATGATAGTTTCACCTACAATCTATTTCAGTATCTGAGTGAGCTGGGTGAAGATGTATTGGTGGTGCGCAATGACAAGATTACTCTTCAAGATATCGAACGGATGAAGCCACAGCGGATAGTTATCTCACCTGGGCCATCCATGCCTCCACATGCGGGCATCTCCAACGATGTCATCAGACATTTTGGCTACAGGTTGCCGATACTCGGCGTTTGCTTAGGCCACCAGTGCATTGCCTATAGCTATGGGGGCGTTATCTCACGGGCTCCAGTGATAATGCACGGTAAATTGTCCATGATATATCATAACAATATGGGAGTATTCGACGGACTACCTAGTCCCTTCTCTGCCATTCGCTATCATTCCTTGGCGGTATGCCATGATGGGCTCCCTGATTGTCTGGAAGTAACCGCGTGGACGGATGACAGCATCATTATGGGACTGCGGCATCGACGGTACCCAGTAGAGGGTGTCCAGTTTCACCCCGAATCGTTTATGACGCAGTACGGCAAGGATATATTGAGAGGCTTTCTAACATTAAGGATAGGCTGCTATGATTAAAGAAGCTATCGAGACATTAGTATCAGGCCGGTCGTTAACAGTGGAAGAAGCTGCATCGGTCATGGAAGAGATAATGGAAGCCAAAGCTACCCCTGCCCAGCTTGCTGCCTTTCTCACCGCCTTGAGAATAAAAGGTGAGACGGCGGAGGAGATTGTCGGACTAGCTAGTGTCATGCGATCAAAAGCAACACGGGTGGTTATGGCCGAGCCGACGATTGACATTGTGGGCACCGGCGGGGATGGCTCCAATACCTTCAATATATCCACCACCGCTGCTTTCATTGCTGCCGGTGCCGGTCTAAAAGTAGCCAAGCATGGCAACCGTGCTGCCAGCAGTCAGTGCGGCAGTGCTGATGTATTGGAAGCGTTGGATGTCAGGATTAAATTGAACGCTGAGCAGGTGCGGAGATGTATAGAGGAGGTGGGTATCGGCTTCATGTTTGCCCCAGTGTTCCACCCGGCAATGAAGCATGCGGCTGGGACAAGACGTGATATTGGAATCAGAACGGTGTTCAATATACTTGGGCCGTTGACCAACCCCGCTGGTGCCAAAGTACAGGTGCTGGGCGTAGCTGACAGGGCGCTTCTGGAGAAGATGGCCTTAGCGATAAAAGAGTTGGGCTGTTATCGCGCGTTGGTAGTCCATGGTGAGGATGGGCTGGATGAGATAACAATTGGCGGGCAAACTCAAGTCTACGAAATAAGAGATGATGGCATCAAAACATATTCCATCAGTCCCGAAGACGTCGGGCTGACACTGGCCGGTTTGAATAGTCTAAGAGGCGGCACAGTCGCGGAAAATGCGGCTATGCTGCGTAGCGTTCTCACTGGCGCTCCCGGACCCAGGCGAGATGTGGTGTTGATGAACGCCGCCGCCGCACTGCTTGTTGGAGATAAGGTGGACACACTTCGACAGGGGGTGGCCCTGGCTGGAGAAATAATTGATAGCGGTCGTGCCACTGCTAAACTGGAACATCTAATTAAGTTCAGCCAAACGGTCGCAGAGAGCCCGAAATGATTTTAGAACAGATAGTTGCTGACACTCGCCTGGAACTGCGGGCGAGAAAACGGGCCGTCCCGTTGGCGGAGTTGCAAAGACTGGTCCTGACTCAATCCCCACCGCTTGACTTTGCTTCAGCACTGTGCGGCGAGCGTATCCGGTTTATTGCCGAGGTGAAGAAAGCCTCTCCATCTAAGGGCATCATTCGCTCTGATTTCGACCCGGTGGAGATAGCCCAAATCTATGCCAATAATGGTGCTTCAGCCATATCGGTGCTGACTGAATCCAGCTACTTTCATGGCAACCTCAGCTATCTGAAGGATATAAAGGATGAGCTGGGAAATAAGGGGTTGCCTTTACTAAGGAAGGATTTTATCCATGACCCCTATCAGATTTACGAGTCCCGTGCTTATGGCGCTGACAGCTTGCTGCTCATCGTGGCTATTCTGACGCCTGTTAAGCTGGCTGAGCTAATCACACTGAGCCATGAGCTTGGAATGTCTTGCCTGGTTGAAGTACATAATAAGGCCGAGCTTGAAATTGCTCTACGGGGCGGAGCGGGAATTATCGGTATCAATAACCGCAACTTGAAAACTTTTACCGTGGATGTCGCCATTACTGAACGTCTTCGCAACCTTATTCCGCAAAATAGAATAGTGGTCAGTGAAAGTGGCATTAAGAATCGTAGTGATATGGAAAAGATGAAAGAGTGGGGTGTCGATGCTGTCCTGGTTGGTGAGGCTCTGATGTCTGCACCGGATATTGCAGCTAAGATGACGGAACTGATGTTATGACCCAGGTAAAGATTTGTGGAATTAAAGAGGAGTACCATGCTTTGGCTGCAGTTGAAGCAGGTGCCGACTTTATCGGCTTTGTCTTTGCTCCAAGTAAACGTCAAGTGAGCTTCGCCAGGGCACATGAAATAATTAACGCGGTAAAGGGAAGGAGTAATGCCGTGAAGACGGTTGGTGTTTTTGTCAATACACCAGTTCAGGAAGTAAACCGCGTTGCTGAATACTGCCAGTTAGATTGGATACAACTCAGCGGCGACGAGACCTGGGACTATTGCAGGGAGATTGAGATCCCGATTATTAAGGTCGTTCACGTACCAGCCGGTAAAACAGCCATGCAAATTATTGCTGAGACAAAGAAAGGGAGTCAGCTTTCTCTAAGACATGGGCTAATCTGCCTTCTGGATTCGCAGGGCGGTACTGCTTATGGCGGAACTGGTCAAGCTTTCAATTGGCAATTGGCAAAGGAAGCCTCGACATCTCTCCCCATAATAATTGCTGGAGGCCTAACCCCCCAAAATGTCGGTAAACTGGTCAGAAACATTCGCCCATGGGGAGTTGATGTCTCCAGTGGCATAGAAACCAATGGTCGAAAAGACGCGGTCAAAATCAGGGAATTCATTCAAACAGTGAGGGAAGCACAGTAAACAAATTTACAGACCATGTGCGGGGAGAGATAATTATATGCTTGTCATTATGGAAAAGGGTGCTACAGAAGCGCATGTGAAAGCTGTTATCCGTGAGATTGAAACCATGGGCTACCACGGTATTTCTATCCCGGGTATCCAGCGTACCGCTGTCTGTATAGTAGGGAATCAAGGCACCGTTGAAGATTCACGCCTACTTGCTTTGGAAGGTGTGAAGGAGACTATCCGTGTAACGAAACCCTTCAAACTCGTAAGCCGAGAAACACATCCCCAGTCCACAATTATACCTGTTGGCGACATCATGGTGGGTGGTAAGCAACCAGTAGTTATGGCTGGGCCTTGCGCCATAGAAAGTGAAGAACAGGCGCTTGGCATAGCTCGTCTTGTGAAACGATATGGGGCACAAGTTTTTCGTGGTGGTGCCTTTAAACCCAGGACCTCACCATATAGTTTTCAAGGGCTGGGCGAGAAAGGATTAAAACTACTAAAGAAGGTTCGTGAGGAAACTGGTTTAGCAATTATAACCGAGGCCACTGACTGCACCAATATCGAGCTAGTCGAACAGTACGCCGACATTATTCAAATTGGAGCCAGAAATATGCAAAACTATTCTCTGCTTCGCCGAGCGGGGCGAGCCACAAAACCGGTCCTGTTGAAGCGTGGCCTTGCAGCTACGATTGAAGAATTACTGATGTCGGCTGAATACATTATGTCTGAAGGGAATACTCGCATTATTCTGTGTGAACGGGGAATACGAACCTTCTCTGATAATACCAGAAATACACTGGATTTAAGTGCCGTACTTTCAATTAAAGAGAACAGTCACTTACCAGTTCTAGTTGACCCCAGCCATGCTGCCGGACGAAGAGACTATGTTATTCCTCTGTCTCGTGCAGCTATAGCCGTAGGTGCTAATGGTATTCTGGTTGAAGTGCACAACGACCCACTGCATGCCCTATCTGATGGTATGCAGTCCCTGTATCCGGAACAGTTTGCAACGTTGATGAAGGAGATAAGAAGCCTGGCCGTGTAATTGGAAGGGAAGTAACTTGGCAGGTGGCTTCAATTGTACAAAAAGGAGGTGAAGGTGTTACCTGATAAGAGAGGATATTTTGGTAATTATGGAGGGCGGTTTGTACCGGAGACTCTGGTGCCAGTCCTGGATGAACTGACAGCAGCCTATAACGAGGCGAAGACTGATGCTGCCTTCTGGGCTGAGTTTGAATCATTGTCCCGCGACTATTCAGGAAGGCCGACAGCACTTTACCTGGCAGAAAGGCTAAGCGAACACTGCCGAGGTGCTCGAATTTTCCTGAAAAGAGAGGATTTGGCTCATACTGGTGCTCACAAGATTAACAATGCTTTAGGACAGGGCCTTCTGGCTAAGAAGATGGGAAAGCGAAGGGTTATTGCTGAAACTGGTGCAGGACAGCATGGGGTTGCCGCTGCTACCATATGCGCCAAATTGGGATTGGACTGTATTGTCTATATGGGTGAGGAGGA
Organism: uncultured Dehalococcoidales bacterium; assembly: GCA_964509565.1. Taxonomy (GTDB): domain Bacteria; phylum Chloroflexota; class Dehalococcoidia; order GIF9; family AB-539-J10; genus JAGMDB01. The sequence continues at coordinate 6,063 of CAZDXE010000033.1, forward strand.
TATGCAACGTCAATCACTTAATGTCTTCCGCATGAAACTGCTAGGAGCAGAGGTGCGTCCTGTCTCCTCGGGCAGTAAAACTTTAAAGGATGCCATTAACGAGGCGATAAGAGATTGGGTGACCAATGCGCGTGATACTTATTACCTTTTGGGCTCGGTGGTAGGCCCACATCCCTATCCTGTGATGGTTCGTGATTTTCAGTCAATAATAGGTAGGGAAACTAAAGAACAAATTTTGGACAGATGTCATCGTCTGCCTGACTACATAGTTGCCTGTGTCGGCGGTGGAAGTAATGCTATTGGTATCTTCCACCCCTTTATGAATGACACGGATGTTAAATTTATTGGCGTAGAAGCGGCGGGGAGAGGCATCAAGATGGGTAAACATGCCGCCTCCTTAGTTGCAGGGAAGGTAGGAGTGCTTCATGGGGCAAAATCATATGTTCTTCAAAATGATGCAGGACAAATTATGGAAACACATAGTATCTCAGCCGGGCTGGATTACCCTGGTGTTGGCCCTGAGCATAGCTACCTTAAGGATTCAGGACGTGCTACCTACATGGCGGTAAGTGACGAGGAAGCCCTTGAGGGCTTTACACTGCTATCCCACGTTGAGGGAATCATCCCGGCTCTTGAATCGGCCCACGCCGTGTTCCAAGCCGCTAAGATAGCAAGTTCGTTAGATGAGGAGCAAATCATTGTGGTCAATCTGAGCGGGCGCGGTGATAAAGACATAGATATTGTAGTTGAAGCATTGGGGGTGAAGTCTTGAGCCGAATTACTTCTGCCTTTGAGCAAGACCACAAAGCTCTTATACCCTATATCACTGTAGGTTATCCTGATATCGAAGCTACTCTCAAGGCAGTTACACTTCTTGCCAATAGTGGTTGTGATATTGTGGAGATGGGGATACCCTTCTCTGACCCTGTTGCCGATGGCGTTACCATACAGAGAGCTAGCTTTCACGCCTTACAAGGTGGTGTTACCCCACGGCTTTGTCTTGAGGTTGCCCGACAACTGAGCCGTAAGGTAAATATACCACTGGTATTTATGACCTATTTTAATCTGGTCTTCAGTTACGGTGTTGAACAATTCTGCCAGGATTGCATGAGATCCGGTATCAGTGGCTTAATCATCCCTGACTTACCCCCGGATGAAGGCTCAGAGCTGGAAGCTGTCACTCAGAGGTATGGCCTTGACCTGGTTTATCTCCTGGCTCCAACCAGTACCGAAGAGCGCATCAGACTGGTAGCTCAAAGGTCCCGCGGGTTCATCTATCTGGTCTCGGTAACCGGGGTTACCGGGATTAGAAGCAAAATGTCTGCGGATTTGGAAGCATTTGTTACCAGAGTGAGGAAGATAGCTACCCAGCCGCTCTGTGTTGGATTTGGAATATGTAATCCGGAACAGGCGAGGCAAGTAGCCCGGATAGCTGATGGGGTGATCCTAGGCAGCCGACTGATTCAGCTTATGGAGGTCGATGATAACTTCAGATCACTTAACGACTTTGTCAAAAAATTGAGACTCGCTCTCGATGAGCCGTTCGGTGGAGACTGAATATATATGTTGTCAAACGCTGCTTGTTTTGGAATATTGACAATGCCTCGGATGAGAGATAAACTCGGGCTATAGCATGTGAAAAATGTGTGGCGGTGAATAGATATCGCTGTGAAAAGGAGAAAATTAGAATGAAACAGAGTGCCAAGTATATACGTTGGTTTGAAGAGATTAAGATTGAAGATGTTCCCCTTGTCGGGGGGAAGAATGCCTCCCTGGGAGAGATGTACCGTGAACTTGGCAGCCAGGGAGTTAAGATTCCTGATGGCTTTGCCGTAACCGCTGAGGCGTACTGGCTTGTACTGAAATCAGCAGGAATTCTTGATGCGTTGGAGGATAGTATGGCAGGTTTGGATAAAACCAACATAGCTGACCTTGCTAAGCGGGGGAAGAAAGCACGTGGTTTAATTTTAGATGCTGGTATTCCCGATGAACTCTGGGCAGAAATAAAAGATGCCTATGACAGACTTTGTGAGGAGTATGGCCCTGATACAGACGTTGCCGTACGGAGCTCAGCTACAGCAGAGGACCTGCCTACAGCCTCGTTTGCAGGCCAGCAGGAGACTTACTTGAATGTCAGCGGATACTATGTATTGAGAGAGGCTTGTAGCAAGTGCCTTGCATCGCTTTTTACCGACCGGGCAATATCTTATCGCATTGACCACAATTTCGACCATTTCAAGGTAGCTCTGTCTATAGGCATTATGAAGATGGTGCGTTCTGACCTGGCTACAAGCGGTGTAATGTTTACTCTTGATACAGAGACGGGCTTTCGTGATGTAGTTTTTATTACAGGCTCTTACGGACTGGGAGAAAACATTGTCCAGGGAGCGGTAAACCCTGATGAATACTATGTCTTCAAGCCGACTTTCAGAAAAGGCCACAGCTCTCTCATTAGAAAAACCCTTGGAAATAAAAGGATTAAAATGCTTTACGGCAAGGGCAATTCGAAGGTGTTGACGCGAAACGTGGACGTGCCCGAGCTTGACCGCAGGCAGTTTTGCATTACAGATGAAGAGGCCATGATACTGGCGGGCTATGCTATTACAATAGAAGATCATTACTCAAAAAAGGCAGGTAAAGCGCGGCCAATGGATATCGAATGGGCGAAAGATGGAAAAACTGGAGATTTGTTTATTGTTCAGGCCAGGCCTGAGACAGTCGAATCGCAGAAAGCCATGGATGTCCTTGAGATATATCACCTGGACGGCAGTGGCCCTGTACTGGCGAGAGGCAACAGTGTGGGAGGAAAGATTGCGACCGGCAAAGCCCATATAATCTCCGATATAGCCTATCTTTCCTCATTTAAACCTGGAGAGGTGCTGATAGCTGATACTACTACGCCTGATTGGGAACCTGTGATGAAAACTGCGGCTGCTATTGTGACCAGCAGGGGCGGAAGGACATGCCATGCCGCCATCGTCAGCCGAGAGCTTGGCGTTCCAGCCATAGTTGGCTCGGACGATATTATGAAAGCGGTGCATACTGGACAGGAAATTACGGTAAGTTGTGTAGTGGGCGATGAAGGTAGAGTATATGACGGAATCCTGCCGTTTCATGTTGAGACGGTTAGCCTCAAGGGCATCCAGCGACCGAAGACAAAAATTATGATGAATATTGGAAATCCTGAAGTGGCTTTTTCTGCCTCGATGATTCCCAATGATGGTGTAGGGCTCGCTCGCATGGAGTTTATCATCAACAGTTACATAAAGATTCACCCCATGGCTCTCATTCACCCCGAGAGGGTAACGGATAAACGGGAAAGGGAGGAGATAAATAGCCTTACTTTCGGTTATGAAAATAAAGGGGATTATTTTGTAGAGAAGCTGGCCTATGGCGTGGGGAGTATCGTCGCAGCGTTTTACCCCAAACCTGTTGTTGTGCGTCTGAGTGACTTTAAAACTAACGAATACGCCAGCCTCATAGGGGGACAATATTTTGAGCCGAAGGAGAATAACCCCATGCTAGGTTTTCGGGGAGCCTCTCGCTACTATGATGAGCAATACAGGGAAGGTTTTGCCCTTGAGTGCCGAGCTATAAAATGGGTTCGGGAAGAGATGGGGCTGACCAACCTTATCGTAATGGTTCCTTTTTGCCGCAGGGTGGGTGAGGCTGAAGAAGTCCTGGCTGAGATGGCGAAAAATGGCCTGAAACGGGGAGAGAATGGACTTGAGGTATATGTGATGTGCGAAATTCCTAATAACGTCATCCTGGTGGATGAATTCAGCAAGTTATTTGATGGCTTTTCAATCGGGTCCAACGACCTGACCCAACTGACATTGGGAGTTGACCGTGACTCGGAAATCGTGGCTCATGATTTTGACGAGCGAGATCCGGGGGTGATGAAAATGATTTCTATGGCTATTCAAGGAGCCAGGAAGAACCATCGTCATAGTGGACTGTGTGGCCAGGCGCCGAGCGATTACCCTGAGTTCGCAGAGTTCCTGGTGAGAGAGGGGATAGATTCAGTGTCTCTCAATCCTGACTCGGTAATGAAAGTTACCCTCAAGGCAGTAGAAATAGAGAATGCACTTAATATTTCCTGAAGTTTGGAGATGCCCTCTCTTGCATGATGACCACCAACAAGTTGCTGGGGCAGGTTAACAGCCAGCGCCTGATTTATCCCGACCAGTCTTTGGTTACTGTGGGGAGGCTCATCCGTGAGACGTGTCTGATGGCTGGTATCTGGGAAACGAGCAGGATTACCAGGGCGGATAGGCAGGCAATGACATAAGACCTGGGATAGATGACGGCGGACATAGCCATCATCTCAGACGATACCTGGGACATAAAGTAATTTGCGATGTAGTAGCCGATTGGCAGGCCTATAGCAATTCCCAGGATGCCGATAAACAGGTTCTCCAAGGTCAGGATGAGCCCAAGCCTGCGGCGGCCCATACCCACAGCGCGCATGATAGCAATCTCCCGTCTCCGCTCCAGCACATTTATGGTGGCTCCGTTAAAAATGATGGCCATGCCCAGGGCAAAACCCATAGCCAGCATCACGCCAATAAATGCCCAGAATAGCCCCATCATGTCCTCAAAAAATTGTCTCATCCCGCCGGCAAATTCTATTGAGGTAACTCCGGGAAGACTGTAAATTCTCTTCAGCAATGTGGCCGATGGTTTACTATCGAAACGGACGAATACACTGGTAACGGCACCTGGCATCCGTAGCATGTCCTGTACCTCCTCCAGTGGCATAAAAGCTTTGCCTCCCAGTGGTTCATCGATGAATCCAAGCAGCCTCTTTTCCGTTTTGCCGACGTAGCCCACAATGGGCTCCATGTGAAGTGTGTCGCCAATCTCAGCGTCCAATTTGCTATTCAAAGAGAGGGAGAGCAATACTCCGTCCCTGGCAACTGTAGTTGGAGAGCCCTCAGGTGTTAGAAGAGTGTACATGGATGAGCCTACCGTCAAACCCATAATGCTGCTATCTGAGACGCGCTCCCCGACCTGGAGGCGGTAGGGCAACTCGAGGACGGGCTCAGCTTCCTTTATTCCCTGAAGATGCTCGATGGAGGAAGTGGTTGTGGCTGTTCCCATATCCTGGAAAATAACCTTTGCATCGTAATTTTGTGCATTTTCGAAATGGAGCCAGAAAACGTCTAAAAGGTCTACAAAGGACATAGAAACCAGAATCAAAGCAACAGCCGAAGCAACTCCTGTAGCCATGAAAAAACTCCGCCGCATGTTGCGGAAGGTATTCCGCAGTGGCAATTTCAGAATACTGGGGAGTTGCGATACAAAGGGCAGCATGGCTTCCAGCAGGGTGTGGTGCCCGGTGGGGGGTGTGGGAGGGCGCATCGCCTCTGCAGGGCGCATTCGTGCTGTTTTCCATGATGGTAACAAACCTGCAAACAGTGGAACTCCAATGCCCACTATTGCCCCCACGCCTACTGCGGGCCAGTGTGGCTCGGTTATTATAAATGGCAGTTTGAGCTGGCTGGCATACATTGCTGTGAGTGCATTGGCAGTGGCATGGCCGAGTAATGCACCGAACACCGAGCCGACTACCCCCATGATCAGGGCAAAGCCCATGTAGTGAATGAGAATTTGCATCTTGCCGTAGCCCAGGGCTCGCATCAGGCCAATCTGCACACGTTGCGACTCTATCAGGCGGCTGAGCAAGATGTAAACAGCCAGAGCGGCCGTAAAAAGGAAAAACATGGGAAACAGCACGGCCATTTGTCTGTATTGCTCAACTTCCTGTTTCATTAAATAGTTGCTTAACTGGTCCTTTCTCTCAATTACGTAAGCCGTGCGGACTCCCTGGATAACATCCATCTTTTGTGTGCTGATAGCGACTGGCTCATCTTTGGAAGTTAGCCTGTTTATGTGGTATCTGCGCAGAACCTGGCCGACCTCGTGGAAGACCTCATCGCTGTCTGTGTTTGGGTCGAGCTTCAAGTTGATTTCATTGATTAGCCCCTTCATTGCGAATAACGCCTCGGCCCTTGCCTGTGGCATGAAGATGATGCCGAAAGTGCCTGATGTACTAAACAACTCCTGGGCGCTCTTGGAAATCCAGATATATTCGGGGCTGACGACTGTGCCAGCTATTTTGAACCGTGCCTGGTAGTCTTCTCCCTTGATGGTGAGCCAGTCGCCGGGGTGGAGGTTATGGAATTCCGCAAAGCGTTTCTCTATCAATATCTCTCGTTCCGAGCCGGGACTGAGGTAACTTCCGCTCTCAATCTGCACGTCGTTTATCTCGGGATGCTGGCCCGGTGGCAACGAGACGACTCTTCCCGACACTTGTTCGCCGGGTTTCATTTCCATATCGATAGTCACGTCCCTGGCAATGCGGCCTTGTGCCAACACGCCAGAAATGTCATTTATTTCCTTGGCTGCTCTCTGGCTTACATAATCTACTGATACCCAGTAGTCTGCCATGCGCAGTCGCTCATAGGAACGTTCGAAGGAGCTATCGAGATTTTGGTAGGCTCCATAGGAGGCAACGAAGGTGGCTATGCCGAGGGTGATGATGAGAGCCACGGCGCTGAACTGTGCCCTGGATGCTATAATATCTCGCAGGAGCTTTCTGTGAATCTTTGACGCCGTTACCATTTAAGCTCTTCAGGGTCCAGTGGGTGGGCATTGTGGGTTATCTGTGACACCTTCCCGTCGCGCAGGTGTACCACGCGGTGGGCAATGTCGCCTACCGCAGAGTTATGGGTGACCACTATCACCACCTTCCGCTTTGTTTCGTTGAGAACCTTCAACAGTTTGTAAATGCGTTTGCCCGTCTCAAAATCCAGGTTGCCTGTGGGTTCGTCGCACAGCAAGACGGGAGGGTCGGTAGCCAGGGCTCTGGCTACGGCTACGCGCTGGTTCTCGCCACCCGACAATTCGCTGGGAAAGTGTTTCGTCCGCTCTTCGAGTCCGACCTCCCGCAGTAGCTCTTCGGGCGACCTGTGGTGGGTCACCAGCTCCGCGGCGAACTCCACGTTTTCTCTGGCAGTCAGTGTGGGGATCAGATTGAAGAACTGGAAGATAAACCCGATTTGCCTGCGGCGGAACCCTGTAAGCTGATTCTCCGAGAGCTGCGTGATGTCGATGTCGTTGACCACGATTTTGCCCGAGCTGGGAGAGTCCAGGCCTCCAATGAGATTGAGCAGCGTCGTCTTCCCAGACCCGCTGGGACCCAGGAAAACGATGAATTCCCCTGCCATTATGTCGAGGGTGATCCCTCTCAGGGCCGGCACCTGGATCTTGCCCATGCGGTAGTTCTTGGAAACCTCTTCCAGCCTGATTCTGGGTTCTCTGGCATCTGGCTGCATTTCGCCTGGCTCTGCTGCGCGGGGCATAGGCTCTCCTCCTGATGTTTCGTCTTTTTCGATGCTCCGGTGATCGCTTGTGCCGTAAGAATGTTCTATTCTGGGTGTGCAGTATTGAGTTTAGTATTACACAGTTGCTAGCTCCTTTCAAGGCGCATATGTGCGGTGCCCCGAACATACTACACGGTTTTTTGAATCATGGATATGAGCTAAGTTTGACTGCAATCAACTGCGCAGGATTAATCAGGAAATAGTTGTATTTCGGACTATGTTTTGATACTATTAGTTGTGTATGCAACTAATAGTATGGTTCAGGATTTGACGAACTTATGCATAATCACAGTCTGGCTCTGGCTAACGAACCTGTAAAAACATTGTT
>CAZDXE010000034.1:0-12822 GCA_964509565.1 uncultured Dehalococcoidales bacterium
GCATTAACCTCTTCCGTTATAAGCTTACTGCCTTCTTCATTGGTTGTTTCCTGGCTGGAATTGCCGGCTCTTTACTCGCCCATCGAATTGGTTATATCAATGCTGAACATTTCACCTTAATGGACTCTATTCTGTATATCGCTATGATAATCATCGGTGGCGCAGGCACTACCATCGGCCCCATATTTGGCGTCATTTTTATCCAGATGCTGCAACAGGGAATAACACTCATTTCGCCAACGCTGGAAAGCACTTTCGCTCTGCCCGCAGGATTTACTACCGGTATTGGACCGATGGTTCTAGGATTGATAATCGTCCTGTTCCTGATACTGGAACCCAGGGGACTGGCACACCGATGGACATTGTTTAAGGCTTCCTATCGACTTTGGCCCTTTTCTTACTAATTCACACAAGGAGAATATAGTGAAATAACATAACTCAAAGGCAATGTAAATACTATTTAAAAAAGGAGGAGCAACAAATGAATTTGAAAAAAACACTAAAAGTAACGGGAGCCGCGTGTCTGGCATTGATCATAACTACAATACCGCTATTGAGCACAGGCTGCGCAGGGGAAATCAGTAATGCTGATAAAGTAAAGGTGGGTTTCAGCATCTGTTACACAGGGGCTGCTGCTGAAAAGGGACGTCCGATGGGCGATGGTAAACTGGATTGCATAAAATATGTCAATGAGGAACTAAACGGAGTTGACGGGCACCAGATCGAGGTAATATGGCGCGACAATCAATACGATGCCGCCAAAGCAGGCACTATTGTTAGCGAGTTAATGAACAAAGGTTGTTTGTTTTTCACTACCAATGCCTCCAAAATGATGGGTGCATCCATGGAAATTGCCAACCGCGCTGAATTCGCTGGATTCTCTGTTTTCAGCGCTCCAGCACTCACTCATCCACCACAGCACATCTATGGACAGATGCCTGATTATGGCGATGACTGGGCCGCCTTCGCCAGGTATTACATGGAAAACATCTGGCAAGGGAGTGGAAAACCTAAAATGGTACTGCACCTGTTGAATAACCCAACTGGTTATGGGGCCAGGGATGCAGCTAACGCCTTAGCCGACGAGATGGGAATTGATATTGTAGCCATCGAGGAACACAGCGCAACAACCATATCTGAAATAGAAAGCCTGACCAGAATTAAGGCACTAAACCCTGATATCCTGTACATATCCAGCACTCCACAACCTACTTCAATCATCATAAAGAATGCAGTGGAGTTGGATATGTACCCGGGTATCACTATTGCCTGTGGTCATGCTGGCTTCACCAGCGCTCTTACTGACCTGGCTGGAGCCAACGCTGAAGGCGTTTATGGTGTTTTCCCCACTGTAAACTGGGGTGACGATGTGCCAGCTATGGCTAAGATGACTGAATATTGCCAGAACTACCACCCTGAAGATTACGGCAACATGGATTACATTACCACATGGGCAGAGGGATTAATTGTGACCGAAATTTTAAGACTGGCAATAGAAAATGTGGGAGTTGATAACCTGACTCCACAAACAGTTGAAGAATATGGCTTCAAAAAACTAAACAACTTTGATGTTGGTGGCTTGCACGGTGCGGTAAGTTACACCCCAGGCGACAATCGATTGAGCAAGTCAGTCAGAGTTTTCCAGATACAGGATGGGGAGATTGTACCTATCAGTGGCTGGGTAGAAGCGCCATTGATAAAATACGAAGATTTTGAATGGTTCGGCAAATAAATAATCCCGGTGAGAGCCTCTGTCGTTGGGCATGAGGCTCTCACCGACATAAGGTTTGGCATGCTTAAATTAAATAGTGTAGAGGTTGCTTATCTTAATGTTATACGGGTGCTCCATGGTGTTTCTCTAAATGTAGAGGAAGGCTCAATTGTTGCTCTGCTTGGAGCCAACGGCGCCGGTAAAAGCACCACACTCAAGGCGATATCAGGACTACTCCACGCCGAAGAGGGAGAAATAACCGATGGCAACATTGAGTGGAACGGCAAAAGAATAGATAAAAAAAACGCCGAAGAGATAGGTAAACTGGGCATCATACAGGCACTTGAGGGGCATCGAATCTTCGAGCACCTCACGACAGAAGAAAATCTGCAGGTGGGGGCTTATCAACGCAGAGACCGTCATGCCATCAAAGAGGACCTGGACATGGTTTATGGCTACTTTCCCCGACTCAAGGTCCGTCGGCATAATACCGCTGGCTACCTCTCAGGAGGAGAGCAACAAATGCTGGTTATCGGCAGAGCCATGATGGCTACGCCCAAATTAATGATGCTCGATGAACCGTCACTGGGCCTGGCGCCACTGTTAGTTGAGGAAATATACCACATTATCAAGCGGTTCAATACTGAGCACAAAACATCAGTTCTGCTTGTCGAACAGAACGTCAGAATTGCTTTAAGTATTGCTCAATATGGTTATGTTATGGAAAATGGTCGAGTCGTGCTCGATGGTACAGCCAATTTTCTGAAGAACAACGAAGATGTGAAGGAATTTTATATGGGGCTATCTGCCATGGGCAAGAAGAAGAGCTACCGAGAAGTAAAACATTACAAGAGGCGAAAACGATGGCTATAACAAGTAATCAGAATGAATTCTTTGACGAATTGGAGATAATGGCTAGTGAAACAAGAGAGACCTATCTAAACCAGAAATTGCGTGAGACAATCGAGCATGTTTATCACCATGCGCCTGCTACCAGGGAGATATTTGACAGAGTCAAAGTCAATCCAGTCGAAATCCACACGACAAGAGATCTGGAAAAATTACCCATCACACGGAAGGTTGACCTGATAGAACTACAAAGGGAAAGACCACCCTACGGAGGTTTTCTTACTATCTCCATTGAAGATGTTGACCGTGTGTTTATCTCCCCAGGTCCGATTTATGAACCACTCCACACCGGGTCTATCAAATGGTTTGCAAAATCTTTCTATGCTGCCGGGTTTAGAAAGGGAGATGTGGTCATAAACACCTTTACCTACCACATGTCTCCAGCCGGCGTCTTATTCCACGAAGCACTGAGAGACTGTGGCGCTACTGTTGTCGTTATGGGCACAGGCAATACCGAAACTCAAATCAAAACTATGCATGATTTAAAGGTTACTGGTTTCGTAGGCACGCCCTCTTTTTTAATGAACATCATTAAAAAGGCGGAGGAAATGGGGCATAATTTTCGACAGGATTTTACCCTCAAGCGCGCCTGGTTTACAGGCGAGATGCTTCCGCCCTCATCTCGAGAAACCCTGGAAAAAGACTATCGGATTGCTACCGCACAGGCTTACGCAGTTACTGAGCCAGGCGGCGCCATCGCCTATGAATGCAACTATAAATCCGGCATGCACCTCATGGATGAATATGTAGTCGAAATAGTGGATCCCGAGACAGGAAAACAATTAGGCCCAGGAGAGATAGGCGAAATAGTGGTAACCCCAATTCACAATAAAGTCTGGGGGCTCGTCCGCTTTGGCACTGGTGATATGTCATCATATACCACCGAACCCTGTCCCTGTGGCAGGACAGCCAACAGGCTGGTCGCAATTATCGGCAGAACAAGTGACGCAGTCAAAGTGAGAGGTATGTTTGTCGTTGCCAGGCAAACCGAACAGGCAGTTCTTGGTTTAAAATCAATTTCCAAATCCCAGGTAGTAATCAGGCGCGAGGGGCAACGAGACGAAATGACTCTCAAAATCGAGTTGAAAGATGAAACAATAAACAGAGAAGAATTAGCCAGCGATTTAAATGAAAGATTCCAGAATCTATGTCGAGTTAAGATAGATAGAATTGAATTTGTGGGCAAAGGGAGCATTCCGGAAGAACATCAACAGATAATAGATGAAAGAATCTGGAAGTGAGCCAGCCACATTTGTTAAGGCTATTCTCCTTTCCCCAGGTAAGCTGCTATAACCTGCGGGTTGGTCTTAATTTCGTCCGGAGTGCCTTCGGCAATTTTACGTCCAAAATCAAGGACCACAATCCTGTCAGCTAAATCCATGACTACACCCATATCATGCTCGACTAAAACGATACACGTGACACCATCCTTCAAAACCGCAGCCTTGTTATAGGTATCTCCCTGCCCTTCAAATATATCAACGATAAATCGAGCGATGTCTTCCTTCTCCTCAAGGTTCATCCCTGCCATTGGCTCATCGAGGAGCAGGACTTTTGGGTCTAAGGCTAATGCCCTGCCCAGTTCAACTCTCTTACGCATTCCGTAGGGGAGTGTACCAACGATTTTCTTTCTAATCGGCTCTATTTCTAAAAAATCAATAATGTCCTCTACTATTTTACGATGCTCAATTTCCTCCTTACGAGCCCAGCCGAAATACAGTGCGCCGCTAACAAAATTCTGTTTCATAAGAATATGCCTGGCAGCCATTATATTATCCAGCGTGTTTAATCCAGTGTAGAGTTCGATATTCTGGAAAGTTCTGGCCAGTCCGAGGCGAGCTGCCTTATCGGGATGGATACGAGTAATATCCTGACCTTCATAATATATTGCACCACTTTGCGGCTTATAGAAGCCATTTATGCAATTTAGCAAGCAAGTCTTGCCAGCACCATTAGGGCCTATGATTGCCAGAGTCTCATTATCTCTTATGTCCAGGCTCACATCACTGAGGGCATTCACCCCATTGAAAGAAAGAGAGAGGTTCTCAATTCGTATCTTCACGTGGCTTTCATTGCTCATTTCTAATAACTTCCATCCCATTAAGAGGTCTAACTATTTATCTACAGATTTATTATGGACATTCTTTCTTTGCTTCTTCAGAAAGCAGCTTTTCCTTATATTGAATCACCCTGTGGCACTCCAGGCCTGTACACCCCAGTTGTCTTTTTAGTTGCTTACTCCTCTTCTTTAATAAATTGAGTGCATCTTTACCTGGCTCAGCATATTTTGTGTAACCAGTACATTCGACTGCCCAATCCCTGTGCACCAATAACGTTACTTCATCATCTACCACATCACAATAAACAGTAGTTGCCGTTACCTGCCAATTCGTCATGTCTATTTAAACCTGCTCCTCATTAGCAGCACTATATTAGCATCGCCCAAGTTGAGATTCAATAAGCATCCACTTTTCTATAAGCACTTTGTGCATCCATCCATTCTCGATGCTCGGGAATTGAATCGGCATGCAAGGTTCACAATTGACAAATTTAAACTGCCCATGCTAGCATTGCCTGCAGAATTAAATATAGGGAAAGGCTGAGAACGAGATTAGTACAGCTTAGAACAGAGTTCAGAGAGTCGGGTTAGCTGCGAGCCGATACTTATGTGAAGCTGGAATGGACTCGGGAGCTGCAGGCCGAAAAGTTTATAGCTTAGTAGGTTTTGTCGCAAAGGGTAGCGTTATCATAGCCCAGGGTATAGAGACACAAAAGGGATAAGTTGTTTCCGTACCTCAAAAAGAGATGGCCGCAATCCTCTCCCTTAATCGAGGAACGGCTAAGTAGGGTGGCACCGTGAAGGCTAAAGCCTCTCACCCCTTCGGGTGAGAGGCTTGTTATTTTATATTACTGGAGGTAATGAATATGCTTAACGTATTAAAAACATGGCCCCCGCGGGGGCATATATCAGTATTAGAATATAAAGGGTGAAAATTAAAAATAATTAAAAACAGGAAAGGAGATAAAAAATGGACAAGAGAACAAAGTTTACCTTAAGTGAGGAGGAAATGCCTCGATATTGGTATAACATTCAGGCAGATTTGCCAGAACCGTTACCACCAATTTTGCATCCAGCTACAGGAAAACCAGTAACACCCGAAGACCTGGCTCCCCTATTCCCCATGGAGTTAATAAAACAAGAAGTGAGCACTGAGCGGTGGATTGAAATACCGGAAGAGGTGCGGGACATCTACCGACTATGGAGGCCCACAACCCTGTACCGAGCACACAGGTTAGAGAAAGCCTTGGACACGCCAGCCAGGATTTTCTACAAATATGAGGGGTCCAGCCCACCAGGAAGTCACAAGCCCAATACTGCCGTGGCTCAAGCTTATTACAACAAACAAGAGGGAGTAAAGCGTATCAGCACCGAGACTGGTGCTGGACAGTGGGGAAGCGCCCTATCTTTTGGCGGTGCTTGTTTTGGCATTGAGATTAAAGTTTACATGGTCGCTATTAGTTATCACCAAAAACCTTATCGCCGCATCATGATGGAGACATGGGGAGGTAAGTGCGTGCCCAGCCCCAGCCCAGATACCAAAGTGGGACGAGACATGCTGGCGAAAGACCCCGATTGCCCTGGTAGTTTAGGTCTGGCCATTAGCGAGGCAGTAGAGGATGCTGTATCTCGCGATGATACCCATTATGCCCTGGGCAGCGTGCTTAACCACGTTCTGCTGCATCAAACTATTAATGGGTTAGAGACAAAAAAGATAATGGAGAAAATAGGTGTTTATCCCGACATCATTATAGGTTGTATTGGCGGCGGCTCAAACTTCGCCGGCATGTTTTTACCTTTCGTCAAGGATAAAATCGACGGCACAAAACCTGACCTGCGCATTATCAATGTCGAACCCACAAGCTGTCCTACCATGACAAAAGGGCCATATGCCTATGACTTCGGTGATGAGGCCGGGCTCACTCCACTGCTCAAGATGTTTACATTGGGACATGGCTTCTTCCCGCCTCCAATTCATGCAGGAGGGTTGCGCTATCACGGAATGGCTCCCATCATCTGCCACCTGCATAAACTAGGATTCGTTGAAGCCAGGGCTGAGCACCAGCTCGGCACCTTCAAAGCAGGTATAACCTTCGCTCGCACCGAGGGCATTATCAGTGCCCCTGAGCCAAACCACGCCATTAAGGTAGTTATTGATGAAGCCCTTAAATGCCGCGAATCTGGTGAAGCAAAAACTATATTGCTGGCCCACAGCGGACATGGCCACGTCGACATGGCTGCCTATGACGCCTACCTCTCAGGCAAACTTCAGGACTACGAATATCCCGATGAGAAGATAAAAGAAGCATTAGCTCAGTTACCAAAGACAGGATAAGAGAAAAACAGTGGGTGCCATAGTAAATGCTTACTATGGCACCCACTTACAAATACTTTATAAATACACTTCTCACATAGCCAGGGCAAAACTGGTCAGTTTTCATTTGATAAATTGCTAAGGCATCCTTTTTATCCCTCCCTTTACAAATGAAAAGCATGTATATAATATTCATGTAGTGAAACTAGCATTCGCTGGTTTGCCACTATACTGATATTGCAAGAACGTAACGCATTCCCATGCACAGTGTTAGCAAATGAATAAAGATAGCAGTAGATACAATGGGTGGCGACTATGCACCTGAAGAAATAATTAAGGGGGCAATTATGGCTGCCCAAAAAGGAGATGTGGAATTCTTGCTGGTTGGGCCATGAGAACATAACTAACCACATTTGGATGTGAACCCCCTCCCACAGGATAACCTCCACGTCCTCATATCCAAATCTTATACCTATTGGCTTTTAACATTTCGGCTTTATGCCATTGCGAGAATATGACGAGAATAGTGTTTTTCAGATAATAACGATAGTGCTATAATGAATTACGCAGCCGAAATGTTAAAGAAACTCAGATATGTCTTTATCGCGTTAACGTTAATAAGTTTCACTACAGTTTTCTGCAGTTGCTCTTTTTCCTTACCGTGGATACCTGCTTCACCTTCAACCAGTAACTCAACTGAATCTACTATTCCTGAGTGGACATTTCCTCCGGAAAACTCCCAACCAGCGCAACCATTACCCGATATCACCAGCGTTGTTACTGAGGCAATGCCCTCCGTCGTCTCTGTTATCACTGAGATGACAGTTTATGATATTTTCAATGAAGCACACAAACAAACTGCCGCCGGATCTGGTTTCCTAATTCACAGTGAAGAAGGAAACGAAGGATATATCGTTACCAATAACCACGTAGTGCAAGCTGCCAAAAGCGTGCGGGTGAAACTATCCGATGGCAGAAGCTTTCCTGCTGACGTGGTAGGAACGGACGCCTTAACTGATCTGGCAGTGCTCAAAATAGATACAACCGAACTGCCTTACGCTCACCTGGGTAATTCAGATGTGCTTGCCATAGGTGACTGGGCAGTGGCTATCGGCAATGCTCTTGGAGAAGGCATATCAGCAACTCACGGCATTATCAGCCGTTTGGATGTTGAAATCAGTGTCCAGGGAAATGTTCTCCGTGGCTTAATTCAAACTGATGCGCCCATCAATCCTGGCAACAGTGGGGGGCCACTGGTAAATATATCAGGGGAAGTGATAGGCATAACCAGCGTTAAAATGGCTGCTGCTGGGGTAGAAGGCATGGGTTATGCTATAAGTATTAATAGCGCTAAGCCCGTTATTAAAACCTTAATTAAGCAAGGCTATGTATCTCGCCCATGGCTGGGAGTAGCCTTATACACTGTAGACCCTTATATAGCTGCTGCAAATGACCTCTCAGTTAATGAAGGAGCATTTATTGTAGAACTGGTTAGCGGCAGCCCGGCTGATATTGCTGGGTTAAGGGAAGGAGATGTTATCGTCCGCTTCGAAGATAAAGTGATAGCCAATGTAGATGACATGGTACAGGCTATCCATAATTGCCAGATTGGGCAAAAGGTAGAAATAATGTTTGTCAGAGGCGAAAGTAGCAAAACAGTATGGGCACAATTACAGGAGAGCCCACCACCCCAGGATTAACCCACTCTCTTTACTGCCAGCAAAATATCGCTGCCCGAAACACGATATTTCTCAGTATGAGACTCATCGGGAGGAAGGCCATCAACGAGTTCCTGTGATAAGGTTTCCCGCTTGATATAATCTGCAAAATCAATTATGACTCGTTTAACTGAATCCTCTGTCTGATAATAAGCCACGATGTATTCAGCAACATCAAAATTAGCAGCACGACGCATAACCTGAATATACCTCACAATCCCCCTGCTTATCCCCTCCGCAGTCAACTCTGGCGTCAACTCGGTGTTTATAGCTACCCAGCGCCCCCCATCAACAGCCACGTTATAACCAGGTACTTCTAAGAAGGATTCTTCAAAAGAGAATTCTATATTTTTGACATTTATCTCCTCTTTTATTTCAGCGGCCAATTTGACCAGGGCATCTGATTCCTCTTTAGATTCCACCTTGGCTATGGCTTTTGCCAGAGGTTGGCGTACTTTAATTCCTGCCTTCTCACGTGCTGCTCTACCTAAACTTGATATTCTCCTGATCAGGTTAACTTCCCTGTTCAGTTTATCATTTATTTTAGCTTCATCAACTAAAGGGAAATTAGTCAGGTGCACACTTTCTTTAGCTTCAGTAACAACAGAGCAGGCCAGATTTTGATAGAGCTCCTCAGCGATAAACGGCGTAAAAGGTGCCAAAAGTTGAGATAGGGTCGCCAGACACTGATACAGTGTAGTATAAGCTGCCATTTTATCAGTATCATTCTCGCTTTTCCAGAATCGGCGTCGATTGCGCCTCACGTACCAATTAGAAAGGCTATCGATAAAGCCCTGGATATTGCGCGCCGCCGAAGTGGGTTCATAATTATCCAGTGCCTCAGTCACCTCAACTATAAGCAGATTGAGTTCCGAAATAATCCAATTATCCAGCTCGGTAAGAGATACTGAAATTGAAGGTTGGGGAACAAAGTGATCAATGTCGGCATAGAGAGTAAAGAAGGAATAAACATTCCATAAAGTAAGCAAGGCTTTTCGCATACTATCATTAAGCATTCGAGAAGAGAAACGATGAACATTTTCTGCTGGAGCAGAAGTCAACAAATACCAACGGAGAGCGTCGGCACCATATTCATTAATCACTGTACCGGGGTCGATTACATTGCCTTTAGTTTTACTCATCTTCTCACCATGCGCATCAACAACATGCCCCAGGCAAATCACATTTTTGAAGCAAGGTTTGCCGAACAGCAAGGTAGATATAGCATGCAAGCTGTAGAACCAGCCTCGCGTTTGGTCAATAGCTTCACATATAAAATCAGCAGGAAAATTTTGCTCGAATTGGTCTTCATTCTCGAAAGGGTAATGCCATTGGGCTACAGGCATAGCTCCTGAATCAAACCAACAATCAGCCACTTCAGGGACACGGCGTAATTCACCACCACACTCAGAGCAAGTAAAAGTAACCTTATCCACATAAGGGCGATGTAAATCTAAAATTCCATCCAGTCCATCGACATTTGGCTTTTCTTTCAATTGATCAACACTGCCGACACATTCATAATTGCCACAAGAAGCACACCCCCAAATATTAAGAGGCGTCCCCCAATACCTTTCCCTGGAAAAAGCCCAATCAACATTGCTTTCTAACCAATCGCCAAAGCGGCCATGCTTAATATGATTTGGATGCCAACCTATTTCCTCATTCCCGGAAATAAGTTTATCCTTTACCGCCGTCGTCTTGATATACCAGGCTAGTTTGGCGTAATAGAGAACAGGTGCACCACATCTCCAGCAAAAGGGATAGGTATGAGTGATTTTTCCACTGCTGTAAAGCAAACCACGTGATTTAAGGTTATCAAGGACAAGAGGGTCAGCATCTTTAACAAATTTGCCAGCAAAAGGATAACTGCCAGTGACTTTCCCCCCCAAGTCCACGGGCTGAACGAAATCAAGACCATTATTCATTCCCGCATCAAAATCAACTTCACCAAAAGCGGGAGCCATATGGACAATGCCCGTACCCTCCTCCAGCGAGACAAAATCAGTACCAACTACCGGATAAGTTAAATTTTTCTTTGCTGCCTGTATATTCAGAGAAGGCAATCTCTTGCGATCCACACCAAAATCATGTGGGTTAAACAAAGGTTCATATTCAAGATGTATGAGGCTATTGCCCGATATAATACCCACTTCCTCATAGTCCACAAGTTCAGTTTGCGTTACACGTTCTCTGGCCAGAATAAGGTAATCATCTTTCCCTTCCATCACGCTGTACTCAGCACCAGGAGCTACTGCCAATGCAGTATTGCCGGGCAAAGTCCAGGGAGTAGTTGTCCAGGCAAGAAAGTAAGCAGGCTTCTCAGCCAAAGATGAAGGCTCAAGAATAGAGCAAATATCCGAACCCCGTTTCAATAACGAAGGAACATGCAGTTTAAACTTTATGTAAACCGAAGGGTCTTCAGTGTCATCCCGGTAACCAAGGGCTATCTCATGAGAACTGAGCGATGTGCCACATCTGGGGCAATGTGGCGTTACTTTATATCCCCGGTAAATCAACCCTTTATCCCATAATTTCTTCACTATCCACCAGCAAGATTCAATATAGCTATTATCCAGGGTTATATAAGGATGTTCTATATCTAGCCAATAACCCATACGCACAGTCATGTCGTCCCATTCCTTGATGTATTGAAAGACATTTTCCCTGCACTTCTGGTTGAAGCGAGCTATACCATATTCCTCAATTTCAGCCTTGCTGGTAAAACCAAGAGAACCTTCCACCTCAAGCTCTACAGGTAATCCATGGGTATCCCATCCTGCCTTACGTGGCACACGATAACCTTTCATGGTCTTGTAGCGACAAATGATATCTTTGAACAATCGAGATAACACATGATGAATGCCCGGTTTGCCATTAGCTGTAGGAGGGCCTTCATAAAAAGTAAAATTCGGTGCCCCCCGCCTCATTTCGAGGCTTTTGCCAAAAATATCATGTTCGCTCCAAAAATGAAGGATTTGTCGTTCTATCTGGGGAAAACTAGCTTTGCTATTTACCTTGTGGAACATGAATTAGCTTCTTTTCAATGAAATGACTACTCTTCTGTCCGTGCCTTCACCTGTACTGTGAGTAACGACGTCAGAATGATCAGTTAAAGCTAAATGAATAATGCGACGTTCGGCAGGCGGCATTGGGTCAAGATTTATAGGATGCCGCTTTAATGTCACCTGCTCTGCTAACCTCCAGGCCAACTCGTCCAAAGAATCGTAACGTCTCTTTCTGTACCCACAAACATCAACATTTAATGGCAACCAGGCTTTCAGTTGCTCACTCACTATGAGCCTAACGATATATTGCAAGCAATCTAAGGTCTGACCATGTCTACCAATTAAAATGCCCAGGTCATCACCTTCAATATCCAAAGTTACCCGCGTCTCATTACCCGACACATCAACTGTGCCTGTTAGTCCTATTAACCTGAGTAAAGTTTCCAGTACTTCTACAGCTACCTGAGTGCCTTTTCCCTGCGTAGCTAACAATTCTACTTTTACCACCGCTTCCTCGCCACCTATTCCAAGAATTCCCGACTTACCCTCTCTAATAACTGTTACTTCAAATTGATCACGGTTTATGCCTAATTGTTTTTCTGCTTTCTCAATTGCTTGCTCCACAGTCGCAGCAGTTATTTCCATTTCTTCTTCTTTCATTTTGCGAATCCTCGATCCTGCCAACTCGTTTCAAGCAAGCAATGCCCTTTCTATCGCACCTTCCTGATACCTTGATTAGCCATCGATTGCTCTGTAGAGGAAAATGACAGGTAACCCCAACCATCACCAATAAAATATTGAGTTATAACGCCAATCACATTGGAAATCAGCCAGTAGAGAGCCAAGCCACAGGGAAACATCAAAGCAAACATGCCAAACATAAGCGGCATCATCAATAACATCATACTACTTTGTGATCGCTGTTTAGGGTCGGTGGATGGAGCAGTCGTCATTTTCTGCTGCACCCACATTGTACCGCCAACCAAAATAGCTAAAATTAAACCGCCAATTCCCGAAGCACTTCCCTGTTGTCCAAGGTCAAGTCCCAAAAAATAACTATTCAGAGGAATTGCACTGTTTACTATTACCCATGAATAAAGGTG
>CAZDXE010000035.1:0-2668 GCA_964509565.1 uncultured Dehalococcoidales bacterium
GGGCAGTAGCCAGTGTTCTTATAACAGATTGATACAGAGCAATCCAGATAGGAAACTGGACTAACATGGGCCATACACAACCTGCAGGATTAACGCCAGCCTCTTTATAGATTTTCGCCATTTCTTGCTGAAGTTTCTGCTTATTTCTGCCATATTTCTTTTGCAGCTCCTGAATCTTAGGCTGCATGCCCTGCAATGATTTAGTAGAGCTGAGCTGTCTTAAAGTAAGAGGCAGCAGTACCAGTCGAACTATAATAGTGAGGATAATAATAGCCAGTCCAACTCCTATCTCTTCAGGCAAACTGCTGGCTAAAGCAACCAACCCATTAAGCATTGGGTCAAGGATAATCAAATTCCACAAATTCACCATGTTAACAAGCCTTTATTCAATATCCAGGGGAAATTTCCAACTTATTCTCGCTCGAGCAATATCTACAGCATAGAGGCAATTATTTTGAGCACAAATATAGGCTATGCCATCCTGTACACAAATATGCCCCTTGATAGAAGCATCAATAGATTCTCTCTCGTCATTCTGTGGGTCATCCGGGTTACTAATTCGCTGTCCGTCACCCGTTTGCGCATTAACAAGGTACACATCACCAGACTTACCAGAATCGCAAGTCACCACTAATAAATCACCTGCCATGGCTGGTGAAGAAACAATGCTACTTCCAGCATCGAACTCCCATAATTCGCTACCCGTCCTGCCATTAATAGCATACAATTTACCATCAAGGCAGCCAGCATAAACAATATCACCATCGACTACTGGAGCTGCCCAAAACCAATTGCCACCAGTGAATTTCCACAGCGGCTTGTCATGACCCACTTTCACAGCATAGAGATTGCGGTCAAATGAGCCTGCAAATATAGTGCCCTCACAAAGCACCGGAGCCGAAACAAATCCTACTTCTGCTTCAAAGACCCATGGTAATAAACTGCCATCGCTGGTCGACAAAGCATAGATATGGCCATCAAAAGTAGCCACATAAACCGTACCCCCATCAACCAGCGGTGTTGTCCATAATTTGCCATCCAGAGGAGCAGACCTCCACTTTTCATCGCCATAAGCCATATCCAGTGCATAGATTCTGCTATCCGAACTGCACACATAGACAGTGTCATTAGCTACTACAGGACTGCCCACAATAGATTCTATGGCATCATCCGTCCTGGGGTAAGTCCATTCTCCATCTTTCGCCTGTGGAAAGGGCAAATTCTGGCTCCTGATTAAAGAATTTAGCATTAAAACTTTGCCGTTGTATATGCCAACACAAACCATGCCGTTAGCTGTAACAGGTGTGCCATATATAACAACCGGAACAGATGAGCTGCCGCACAATGTACCCCTGGAAGGCAGAGTAAAGGTGAAAGGCCATTCTCCACTGGACGAAGAGGGAAACGGCAAGCCCTGGTCACGCGCCGAAGGGTTTATCGCCATTATTTTGCCATCTGTGGAGCCTAAATAGAGAATTCCATCATAAGATACGACCCCAGAGAATCCTTGAGGTTTGGATTGCCCACCCATACAGCCACCAGCACTTAAGGCAAGTAAACAAAAAATTCCCAGAGCAATTAACGTTTTGTTTTTCATTTCAATACACTAAACAATAAATTAAGGCACAGGATCATAGCCACCTTCAGAAAACGGGTTACAGCGAGCCAATCGCTTAAGCACCAGCCAGCCCCCTTTAGCAAAGCCGTATTTCTCAAGGGCGAGACAGGCATAGTGAGAACACGTAGGCTGGAAACGACAAGAATGAAGAGTAACTTCTGATATCGTTACCTGATACAATCTAATTAACTTTAGCGCTAGTTGTCTCACCGCTTCCTTATAATAGACGTGCTCGATATAATAAACCAGCTACTGCTTTTTCTAGCTGGTGGTAGTCAGCATCAACTGCTCGTCGCCGAACAATAAAGACAATATCCCATCCTGATTTTAGCAATTTTGAACCTACTATTTGTCTAAGCAATCTCTTCAATCGATTGCGCTGTACCGCTTTGCCCACTTTCTTAGTTACCGAGAAGCCATACCGGCTTAAATCCAATTCGTTGGGCAACGCCTTCATCACAATTAACCTGTCTATATATGTGCTCCCCTTTCGATAAACCAACACGTACTGCGCTCTTTTAGTTAAAGCCCAGGAAGCTTTCATAAAGGCACGGTTAAACTGGCGTTAACCTCCAGCGCCCTTTAAGACGTCGCGCCTTAAGCACTTTCCTACCGCCGCGAGTAGCCATTCTGGCACGAAATCCCAGCTTACGCTTGCGAGGAATTTTTTTTGGTTGATAAGTACGTTTTGGCATATGCAGTTATCTTAGAACATCGGTCGCCGTAAGCCTACACCACTCGTTTCCCAGATGTGGCTTGGTGCATACGGTAACAGAGCTAAAAATCGAGCTCTCTTTATAGCTTGTGCTAATTTCCGCTGGTGCTTAGCACAAGCTTTAGTTCTCCGACGTGATCCGATTTTACCACGGCTGGAGATATATTGAGATAAAGAGGAGGCATTTTTATAATCTATGGTTGCTTTCCCTGTGCAAAAAGGGCAAACCGCCGGTTTCCGAATAAAATCCCTCCGACTCCTTACATTTCTATCGTTACCTCTACTGCTAGTACTATTGCTAACCAATTTGCAACTCCTCAAAATTAATTAAAAGG
>CAZDXE010000035.1:2768-12505 GCA_964509565.1 uncultured Dehalococcoidales bacterium
CTGCACGTTTACCAAGAAAAATTACCCGGTTCGCCCCCACCTCAACGCTAACATGCTTCTGCCCATCTTGCCCTTCCCAATTGCGGGTACGCAATCTCCCCTCGACATAAACCTGGCGCCCTTTAGCCAAAAACTGATTGCATTGCTCAGCCAGTTTACGCCACGTAATTACCTTAAACCATTCCGTTTCTTCTTTCGGCTCTCCATTAGATGTGGTATAGCGATAATTGGTAGCTATATTAAAAGAAGTCACTGCATTACCGTCCGGTGTATAACGCATTTCGGGGTCAGCACCTACATTACCTATGAGGATAATTTTATTCAGGCTCGCCATCTATTACTCCTCCTATTCTTCCTTGTACCTTCACTACGAGATGTCGCAGAATCTCTTTCGAAGCTCTAAGATTCTTATCGAATTCCTTAAGCAATCCCGGCTCCAGTTCGAAAAGAGTCGAACTATAATCAGCTTCCTTAAATTTCTCTATAGAGTAAGCTAGCTTTCTTCTTCCCCAGTGCTTCGTCTCCCCCACAACTCCTCCTCTCTCGGTAATAAACTGAAGCGCCTTGTCCATGACTTCGGACGCTTTTCCTTCATCAACTTCAGGGCTAATTAATGTCACTAATTCGTAATTACTCATTTAACCACCAGAAAATAAATTTCCTCTCATTATAACACGCTAACAACCATAATTTAAGCGAAGACCCAATGACACAGGCAACCCACATTCCATCATTCTCTTTTGAGTAGCCCCTATATCATATCCAACTCGATAATGATGGACAACTTGAGCATCGCTATCATAAAGAGCATAACTGGCCCTTGAGTCACCATCACGAGGTTGGCCTACACCTCCAGGATTAACAATTAAACGATGGTCTTCCTGTTCCAGCTGCATTGTATCAGGAATCCCTGCCGCAAAGCAATTGCCATTTTTGTCCTGTCGAAAAACCAGCGGTACATGAGAATGCCCTACAAGACAAAATTTGGTGTCAAAATAGCTAAAATTATCATTAGCATCGACCGCTGAAATCAAGTATTGCCTGAGAGGCTGCCGCGGACTGCCATGGACCAGAGTAAAATTTCCCTGTGTTAATTTGACAGCAAGGTTCTGTAAATAATCTACATCCTCGCTGGTTAGTTGTCTTGCTGTCCAGCGACAAGCTATGGCAGCATCAGTATTAAGACTCGAAATATCAATCCTGCCTATAGCGGCATAATCATGATTGCCAGCAACGGAAACATTTTTATATTGCTGCAGGAGTTTAATACAAGCATGAGGTTCAGGGCCATATCCTACTATATCCCCCAAACACCATATCTCATCAAAGCCCCCTCTGGTTTCCATATCCTCGAGCACGGTCTGGAAAGCAACCAGGTTAGCATGAATATCACTGAGAATAGCGCATATCATGGTGGCAAACTATAACACCTCCATGGTAAATTATGTATTTGTTCAAGGGAGAGGAAAAACAGGGTATGCACTCTCCCACCATGTAGCAGTGAGGTTTACCCCCATCTCATTCTTGCGATGGCATAAAAGATTATTAAAGTTGAAGCTACGTCAAAGTGAATGTTATACTTCCGGAAGTGAAGCTATCAGAGTTTGGTGAATTTGCTTTAATAGAACTTATACATGACATCACTGGCAAATTCAAGAACATACAACAAACTTCCTGGCAACAACTTCTAATAGGTATTGGCGACGACACTGCCGCATGGCAAGGCGATAACCACATACAATTAGCTACCACGGATAGCATGGTCCAGGGAACTCACTTCGACTTAAACAATATCACCTGGGAGGAGCTAGGTTGGAAAGCAATGGCAGTAAATTTAAGTGATATAGCTGCTATGGGCGGCACTCCAAAATACGCCTTGCTCTCTGTAGCTCTGCCCGGCGAACTTGAAGTAGAAAATGTCGCTCAGTTTTGTCACAGTACGGCATCGTTAGCTGCAAAATTTGGGGTAGCCATAGTTGGAGGGAACGTCAGCACTGCTCCTAACATAGTCATAACCATCACCGTATTTGGCAGTTCAAAAACCAGGTCAATACTGAAAAGGTCAACGGCTACGCCTGGTGAGCAGATAGCTGTTACAGGGAGCTTAGGCCTATCAGCAGCAGGCCTGAAAATGTTTAAGGAAAAAATTAATCTGGATGCTCAAACTGCAGGGATTCTGAGAAAAGCCCACCTGCAACCTGTGCCCAGAATAAAAGAGGGGCAAATTTTAGCCCAGCACGGAGTCAAGACCGCTATAGACATAAGCGACGGGCTCATCGCTGACCTTGAACATATATGTGAGGCAAGTAAAGTCGGCGCCAAAATAAAAGTAGCGCAAGTTCCTGTGCATCCCCTGGTTAAGGCTAACTTCCCTGACTACCGTGAGTTAGCTTTATACGGCGGAGAGGATTATGAGTTACTTTTCACCGCTGACAGGAACATCATTGCCCAGGTCAGGAAGGCTCTAAATTATCCCATAGCCATAATCGGCGATATAGTGGAAGAAGCTCTTCCAGACAGAATAACTCTACTGGACCACAAAGGGAACACTATCCCTGCTAACAATAGAGGGTGGGAGCACTTTCGAAGTGAAATCTCTGAAGATAAATTCGTATAGTTCAGAGCAAACTCAACTTTTGGGAAGCCATTTAGGCAAGCTGGCTCAAAAGGGTGACGTTTTTCTCCTCATGGGCGATCTAGGAGCAGGCAAGACTTGCCTTGCCCAGGGCATTACACGGGGATTAGACACAAAGGAGTATGCTTTCAGCCCATCTTTTGTCATAATCAGGCAATATCACGGCAGACTGCCCCTGTATCACATTGACCTCTACCGCCTTGACCACATCGAGGAAATTGCTAACTTAGGATTGGATGAATATCTATATAACGACGGAATTTGTGTAATCGAATGGCCAGAAAAGGGATTACAATTACTACCCGAAAGCAACTTACTTATAAAACTAAGCTACGTTCCCGAATGTGAAACAAAACGCATTATACATCTTGAACCCAAAGGTGAGCACTACTCAGAATTAATAAGACAGCTCAAGGCAGTCTTAGACAAGGGCATGACATGGAATTAGCCATAGATACTTCTTCCAATACTGTAAGCATTGCTTTATCACATAAGGGTGAAGTTTTAATCGAATTAACATGGCAATCGGCTCAAAATCACACAGTGGAGCTGACGCCAAATTTGGCACATATACTGCAGCAAACTAAAGTGAAACCGGATTCCATAGAAGCGGTCATTGTAGCTAAAGGCCCAGGGAATTTCAACGGACTGCGAATAGGAGTAAGCATAGCGAAAGGATTGGCTTTTTCCTTAAATATTCCCCTGCTTGGTATAAGCACCCTGGAAAATGAGGCTTACCCATTCGCTTACACCAATTTGCCCATATGCCCCATTCACAAAGCCGGTAGAGAGAAAATTGCTACCGCTCTTTACCAACAAAAAAATGACCAGTGGCGTTGCCTGGAAAAAGAACATCTAGCCACACTCAAAGACTTATGCCAGCGAATACATCGTCGAACTATTTTTTGCGGTGAATTACTCCCCGACATAGTAAACGAGACACGACAAAACCTGGGCAAACGAGCTATAATACCACTAACTAACACTCTGTCCAGGGCTGGCCCACTGGTTACACTGGGTTGGCAAAGATTGCAAAATGGGGAACGAGATGATCCAGCTACTTTACAACCTCTGTATCTTCGCCCTCCCCATATAACAAAACCAGGAAAAGGGAAGTTTATTAATGCAAATCCCAAAATTAGATTTTAAGCTTGGTGATAGCAAACTTTGCTTCGCCTGCGGACAGGACAACCCCATAGGTCTGAAACTGAAACCTGTTTATGATGGAGAGAAAGTCAGGGCGAAGTTTACTCCAGGGGAACTCCACCAAGGCTGGGAAAATGTTACTCACGGGGGCATTCTCTACACTCTCCTTGACGAGGTAACCGCTTATGCCATTCTCTGCAATGGAATCGATTTTGGTGTTACCACCAGGAGCCAGGTGAGGTTTAGACATATAGCCCCCACAGGAGAACCAATCCAAATTTCCGCATGGGTTACCAAATCGACAAAAAGACTAGTGGAAACCAGAGGAGTGCTTGCCCTTGAAGATGGCACGACTATACTTGAGGGTAATTGCATGTTCTATATCTGGAGATGGTCGAAAAAGGCAGTTCTATGGGATATGAATGGAGTTATCGCTGATACCAAGCAATTTCATATTGCTGCATGGCAGGAAACTTTCGCTAAAAGGAAGTTAAAGCCTTCTAAGGAAGACTTTAACAGGCTCTTTGGCGCCAGAAACGACTTCGTAGTTCGTAAATTTCTAGGCGGAGGATTGTCGGAAGAGGACATCAAGGTTATGGCACAGGAAAAAGAGGTGAATTTCCAAAGGATGATTAAAGGCAATATAAAGGCACTTCCAGGGGTAATCAAGCTATTGAATATGCTTAAAAAGGGGAACTTCAAATTGGCACTGACTTCTTCAGCGCCAAGGGAAAGCATAGATTTAGTCAATAACGAACTCAATACAGGACAGTATTTCGATTGTATCGTTTCCGGTCAGGAAACGGCTAAAAACAAGCCAGACCCACAGGTATATCTTCTAGCGGCGGAAAAACTGGGAGCTCAACCTGAAGACTGTATCGTAATTGAAGATTCCCCCTTCGGTATTGAAGCAGCTAAAGCTGCCGGCATGAGATGTCTTGCCATAACTAACACCTACCCGGAAGAAAGCCTTAGAAAAGCTGATAGAATAGCCAGCTCCTTAGAAGATATAGATTTAATTACCCTGTTGCAAAGGGTATAGTCTGGAGGAAAAATGGAAAAAAGCCTGGTACTCATCAAGCCCGATGCTATACAAAGGGAACTAGCAGGGGAAATAATCGCTCGCCTTGAAAAAAAAGGGCTAAAAATTGCAGCTATGAAAATGCTGCAAATGGATAAAGCACTGGCTCAACGCCACTATGCTATCCATAAAGGTAAAGCTTTTTTTGACAGGCTAGTGGATTTCATTACCTCAGGTCCCATAATCGCTATAGTCTTCCAGGGCAAAAACGCAGTGGCAGTAATAAGACTGGCAATGGGCGAAACTGACCCTGCTAAAGCTAACGCCGGCACTATCAGAGGAAGCTTCGGCCTCGACATCGAGCATAATTTAATTCACGGCTCCGACTCAGTAGAGAATGCTGCTAAGGAAATAGACATCTTTTTCTCAGCAGAGGAAATTCTCGATTATCACAAAGATGTCGATAAATGGATTGGCTAAAATTTCCTTTACTGGATTCTGAGCACAGGAATCCCTTTACACCAGAGGTCTTCCAGCTGATAGTAATCCCGCTTTGCCGATGTGAATATATGAACAACTACTGAGCCAAAATCAACAAGCATCCAACCTGAATCCGGAGTACCCTCATTATGGTGTGACGCCACGCCATTCTTCTTCATTTCACTAACAATAGCCTGCTGCACAGCCTCAATGTGGCGATTAGTATCTCCACTACAAATAACAAAACAGTCTGCAAATGAACACACCTCCCCTACATCCAGCATTACAATATCAACTGCTTGCTTTTCAGAAGCAATCTTTGTAACTAAACGCGCTATCTTTTCCGTTTCCAGAAGAAATTAACCCCCCTTTTTACCTGTTGTTTTTATTATACCACCTTTATAATTGACCTACCACAAACAGTCTCTCATAATTCATTAACGATTATCATGCAGTTTGTGATTTCCCCATTCAGGGCACCTTTGCTATAATGTGAGCGAAACGAATATGAAAATGAAACGGTTACCTAACAGCATTGTTTACTTGCTACTTCTGTTAGCTATGTTAAGTTTAATATTAGTTCTTGTACAACACAATGACGCTTCTCAAACTGTGACGACTGATGAGTTTGTAAAAATAGTCAGAGAGGGAAGAATCGATGCTATCTCCCTGAATGATGGGAACATTTTGGGCTATCAAGATAGCAAAGAAATTTTTAAATCAGGTTTCGGTGGCAGCTACACTGACTTACGGGAATTGTTGCAAGAGGAAGGCATAGCCCTCAACACGGTGGAAATAAATGTCAAGCCCAGTGGCAACAGCTGGGGAATGCTAGCTTTACAATTTGTCTTACCACTTGTGTTGTTTGGAGGGTTATTCTATTTTCTATTCCGCTCAGCCCGTGGAGCTGGCACGCAAGCTTTAAATTTCGGTAGAAGCCGCGCACGACTAAACACCGAAAGCAAATCCGATGTAACCTTTGACAATGTGGCTGGGATAGAGGAAGCAAAAGAAGAAGTCCAGGAAGTAGTAGAATTCCTCAAATCGCCTGAGAAATTCCACGCCTTAGGAGGTCGGATACCAAGAGGTGTGCTCCTGATAGGGCCACCAGGAACAGGTAAAACTTTGCTGGCCAAAGCCATAGCAGGAGAAGCTAATGTGCCTTTCTACTCCATCAGTGGAAGCGAATTCGTGGAGATGTTTGTCGGCGTCGGCGCTGCCAGGGTAAGAGACCTTTTTGAGCGAGCTAAACATAATGCTCCATGCATCATTTTTATGGACGAAATTGACGCTGTAGGACGACACCGCGGCGCAGGTTTAGGCGGAGGGCATGATGAAAGGGAGCAAACTTTAAATCAAATTCTGTCCGAAATGGATGGGTTCGACACCAATACCAATATCATAATCGTCGCTGCCACTAACCGCCCAGATGTTCTTGACCCAGCTTTGCTACGCCCTGGACGCTTTGACCGCCATATCATTGTCGATTTACCTGACATCAAGGGCCGCACGGCCATTCTTGAGATACATGCAAAAAATAAGCCCTTGGCTGAAGAAGTCAACCTGGAAACAATAGGCAAAGAAACGCCGGGCTTCAGTGGCGCCGACCTGGCTAATCTGCTTAACGAAGCAGCCATTCTGGCTGCCAGGCACGATAAGAAGGATATCCAGATGGAGGAACTTGAGGCATCTATAGACCGCGTGCTTGCTGGGCCAGAAAGGAAGAGCCGAAGAATAAGCCTCAAGGAAAAAGAAATCACAGCCTATCATGAAAGCGGACATGCATTAACGGCCAAAATGTTGCTCAACGCCGACCCTGTACACAAAATCTCCATCATCTCTCGGGGAGCTATAGGAGGATGGACACGTCTATTGCCCACTGAGGATCGCTACCTGTGGTCTCGCTCCCAATTCGAGGACCAATTAGCAATAAGCATGGGCGGACGCGTTGCTGAGGAAATCAAATTTAAGGAAATAACAACAGGAGCACAGAACGATTTATCTCAGGCAACCAAACTAGCCAGAAAAATGGTTACTGAATATGGAATGAGCTCCAAGTTAGGACCACGAACTTTTGGACGAAAACAGGAACTTGTTTTCCTGGGACGCGAAATCAGCGAACAGAGAGACTACAGCGATAAAATCGCCCAGGAGATAGATGAAGAAGTACACAACATTATACAACAGGCCTATACCGTTGCCAGGCGAATTCTCACCAAGAACAAAGCAAAATTAAAAGAAGTTGCCGAGCAATTAATAACCCATGAAACACTGGAAGGAGATGCTCTTAACAAGCTATTTGAGGGGCTAACACCACAGACAGCTTCCAGCTACATAAAATAACAGTGGGTAGTCACACCAAGCATCTAACTTTCACAGAGCCGTCAATAAGATACGTTGCCGATTCTATTAGTTTCCTGTTCAATGATGCTATCATCCAGCTTAACAAACAACGGCTGTGGCTGAAGAATCTTCTGTCCGGGCGGCAGTGATTCAATCTTCCATCCAGTTTCTTGCACGCTCCCTGTAAAACCAAGAAGGACATGAAGTTTCTCCGAACTGAAGGGGAGAAAAGGGTAGAGCACAGTTTTTAGAGCTGACAACACCGATAAAACGGTATAAGTAGACATGGCTGCAGCATCCGGCTTTTCTTTGATCACTTTCCATGGAGACTGGACATCGAGATAGCGGTTGGCTTTTCGAGCCAGTGACATAGCACACTTAAGCGCCTCTCTGAAATTGCAGCGGTGCAGCTCTTTATCGACTTCATTAAAGGTAGCTTCAGCCTCACGAAGCAACGCCTGGCTTTGTTCATCAAGTTCACCTGGCGAAGGCACTACCCCAGCAAAATTACGATACGTAAAGGTAAGGACACGATGAGCTAAGTTACCGTAAATAGCCACCAGTTCATCGTTATTACGACGAACGAATTTATCCCAGGAAAAATTGCTGTCGCTCGTTTCGGGCATACCTGCTGATAAAGCATACCTCAACGGGTCCGGGTCATATCGTTCCAGGTAATCAGGCAGCCAAATAGCCCAATTACGGCTCGTAGAAAGTTTTCTCCCTTCGATGGTCAAGAATTCATTGGCTGGAACATTATAAGGGAGGTTTAAATCACCATAGCCCATAAGCATTGCTGGCCAAACAAGAGTATGAAAAAAAACGTTGTCTTTGCCAATAAAGTAAAAACCCCTGGCTTCACCCTCCCAAAACGCTCGCCATGCCGTATCGTCGCCGCGTAATTTTGCCCACTCCTTGCTTGCTGATAAGTAACCTATCACAGCTTCAAACCATACGTAAATGCGTTTCTTTTCAAAATCCGGCTGCGGCACAGTCACTCCCCAATTTATATCACGAGTTATAGCTCTATCCTTTAGTCTCTCATTTAAAAATTTCCATGTGCCACTGAGGACATGGCGCCGCCAGTGAGATTGCTCTTTCATCCACGCTTCCAGGTTATGCTGAAAAGCACTGAGACGCAAGAAAAAATGCTCTTTCATTTCAAATTGCGCGGGAGTGGAACAGAGATAACAATGCACATCCCCAAGGGTTGAAGGTTCTAATGGTTTGCCACATTCGTCACATTGATCGCCTCGCGCTTTAATAAAACCACAATAAGGGCACGTTCCTTCAAGGTAACGATCAGGGAGAAAGCGCCGACAGCCAGGGCAGTACGCCTCAAGCATTTTGTCCTTATAAATATAACCCTTATTGAGTAAAGTGAGAAATATGTCATGAGTAACCTGAGCATGATTTGCAGTGTCGGTAGTGGTAAATAAATCGAAGGAAATACCCAGTTTCTGCCAGCAATCGACAAATTGACGATGATATTTAGACGCTATTTCCCGGGGCGAGGTAGATTCTTGCTCAGCCCGAATTGTAATTGGTGTTCCATGCTGGTCACTGCCTGAAACCATTAACACATCATCGCCTTTGAGACGATGATAACGAGCAAAAATATCCGCTGGCAGATACGCACCAGCAATATGACCCAAATGCAAAGGGCCATTGGCATAAGGCCAGGCAACACCTATAAAGATACGTTCACTCACAGAATACACCAGGCAAGAAATTCACTCCAACTTGCCTAATCCTGAGATAAGAATGTAGCTACCTGTTTCCCCTTTTCTGTCTCATAAGAGAAGTAGCCATATTTCAAACAGCAATCAGTGCACAAACGCTGGGTATTTTCCTGTTCATCATAATTAAACAAATACCGCTCACCACTTTCCAGGAACCTGTGACACTTATCGCACTGTGTTTCACCTACAGCAATACATCCACAACGCATTTCGATCTCCTTAAACGATTATTAACTGCACTTACTCTGAATTTAGCTCCCCACAAAAGCTGCACCACGCGCAAAAATCAATTTCGCCCAATCACCAATCAGGAGAGCACGTGTAGCCTGGTAATTATAATACGGAATGGCAATTTTATCCACTGGTAGTC
>CAZDXE010000036.1:0-12025 GCA_964509565.1 uncultured Dehalococcoidales bacterium
AAGGAAATGCTCTCAAGCCAAGGATTTACTAGCTTTGAAGAGGAACTCTTTCTAGGGAAACACCTGCGATTGCTCAAGGCGACAAAATGACAATGCCAGCTGCAAGCAACTTTGAACGGAGCAAGGGATGAAGAAGGAAATAGAAAACGCGCTTAACGCATTCAAAACTTACAGATTACTTAGAACAGTAAGGAGATATCTATGCCTGTTTCCAGTCAACCGAGAATCATAATTCTTACCGGAGCTTCATGTCCCTGGTGTGGCAAAGTTAAAGACTATTTAAGAGAGAAAAAATTCAGATTTACCTTGGAACACAAGCAGAGGAGGCGTAATGAGTAAGAATATTTCGGAAGAAGATGTACATCAAGTAATAAAACAAGTGATGCACCCAGAGATCAATCACACATTAGTTGAGCTGGGAATGGTCAAGGATACAACTCTGGAAAATAACGAGGTCAGACTTACCCTCGTGCTTCCTTTGCTAAACATCCCTGTCGCAATCAAGGAGTATCTTATGAGCAGCCTGCGCCACGTAGTGACGGAACTAGGTGCGAAAATCGAAATCAGTGTAGCTGAAATGAATCAGGAAGAGCGTATGGCTTTCTTCACTATGGAGCAAGCGGGTTGGAAAGGTTAAGGATTAAACGACAACAAATAAACTGAAGGGAGTTAATAAATGGCTTACAAAATCACGGAGGAGTGCATGAGTTGTGGGCAATTCCGAATCGCCCAAGTGTGCTGAAGTATGCCCGATAGATGCCGCAGTGCCCGATCCAGAGCATGTGGAAAGCAGGGAGGAACTGCTTGCTAAGTGGCACAGGTTACATCCGGGCGAAACCCCAACATCTACCTAAACTATGGGAGGAAAGCGTTTAATGACAAAATATGAAGTAATTATCATTGGGGGCGGCCCCGCAGGTCTTACTGCCGGGCTCTATACCTCACGGGCGGGCCTCAAAAGCTTATTAATCGAGCGCGGCATATTTGGAGGCCAAATAGTAAATGCTGCCCTGCTGGAGAATTACCCTGGTTTTCCCCAGGGTATCTCCGGTGCCGAGCTTGGTTCGCTGATGCACCAACAAACAGTCAAATATGGCCTGGAGACTATAACTGCTGAAGTTACAGGGCTTGCCGCCGGTCAACTCTATAATGTCTCCACCACTGAAGGCAACTTTGAAGCTGCGTCCATAATCATTGCTGCTGGCTCGGAGTATCGTAAACTGGGAGTCAACGGTGAGGAAAGACTCTCAGGCCACGGGGTCTCCTACTGCGCCACTTGTGATGGTTTTCTCTTTCGCGACCTGGAAGTGGCAGTAGTCGGAGGAGGCGATACCGCCATCACTGATGCTCTGGAATTGACCCGGCATGTCAAAAAAGTCTATGTAATACATCGGCGAGACCAACTTCGGGCAGGGAAAACGCTTGAAGAGCGAGCCTTCGCCCAGCCCAAGTTGGAGTTCATTTGGGACACTGTGGTGGAAGAGGTCTTAGGGGAGAAGATGATAAGCGGGCTCAAACTACACAATGTTAAGACAGGGCAGCACTCCACCTTAGAAGTGCATGGCGTCTTTGTTGCCGTGGGGATCATGCCTAACAGCCGAAATTTTTTAAACATTCTGGACCTCGATGATGTCGGCTATATCATCGCTGATGAGATGATGGCCACCTCGGCTCCTGGCATCTTCGCTGTCGGTGATATACGCAGAAATTCGGCACGACAGGTCGCTACCGCAGTTGGGGATGGGGCCACCGCCGCCATGTCTGCCTTTAAATACCTTCAAGAGAAAAGCTAACCCAAAAAGCCATGGAGAATGCATCGTTCGTAGTTGCTCCCATTGCCAGGCTATTATCTTTTCTGGTAATAGGAGCTGTCTTCAATTCCATTACTTCATTGCAATCAATACCTCAAATATCCCAAGAGCAAAGAACAATGTGCATGTGAACCTATATCGTGTCTAGAGGTGAAAAAATGGAGCTAGAATCACGAGTTCGTAAGATACTGGAAAAAATAGGCGTTAGTAGAGACCAAATTGTCTTGGATTTTGGCTGTGGCTCTGGAATATATACTATCCCCACTGCCAAAATAGCTGGTGAGCGAGGGAAAGTATATGCCCTGGATAAGGATAGACAGGTCCTGGATGAATTGATGCAAAAAGCAAAATCAGCAGGATTGAAAAATATAGCAAGAATGGAGACATCAGGGGAACTGAAAATCGATCTGGCTGACGAGTCTATAGACAAGGTGCTCCTTTTCGACGTCTTTCATTCTTCCTATTTCTTGCAACCAGGCGATAGGGGGAGGTTACTGGCCGAAATCTGCAGAATCATGAAACCTTCCGCATCTTTATCAGTCTGGCCAAAACATATGGAATCTGAGGCTGGAGAGGAAATAAAAAATGCGGGCTTTCATTTGGTGAAAGAGATTTCAGGGGTGCTTGTCCATGACAATAAGGATATTGAGAAGGGCAAAATTTTGAACTTCAAGAAGGGGGGGCGAAATGTAAACAAACGACATCGCGACTGACTTGATTAGTACTAATATTAAATTAAAGGAGAAAGCCGAAAATATAGAGAACGACTCAATTTATAGTAGCGCGCTACGGGCAATAGAAGAGCTAGGAAAAACCAATGAGCAACTATCCCGGATACTGAGCGAGCTACAAAAAGCGTGACAAGTTGAAAGAGTGAAAGCGACCAGTGGATTACTTAAAATCTGATGGCTGCATCCTGGCCAAACACAAATATAATTAAGTAGATAGGGAAGAAAGGTGACAGTTAGTAATAAAGAGAAAATAAGGGAAATTTATCAAGTTCTGCCCAAGCTTAATTGCGGGCTTTGCGAATATGGCAATTGCGCTCAATTTGCCAGGGCAGTAGTCGAAAGAAGAGCTTTCCCCTTTGGATGCAGACAGAATCCCTCTCTAGGTTACAAGATAAGTGAAATTATCGGGGAAGAAACAGCGGTCTACAACTACGGATCCCAGTCCACAAGTGCTCTCAAGGTAAAACCCAGCCCTCCTGCAAAAATACTGAAGACCTTAAGAGAAGAAATTAAGGGATTATCTTACAGTGTGGATGATGTCCTGGCTAGAATAGAAAACCTGAAGACAAGGAGGTAAAAGTGAGAGTTTGCATTATCGGCGCTGGAGATGCTGGAGCAATAGCAGCATTACAAGTGCGCCGCCTGAATAGCGAGGCGCAAATTGACGTCTTTAGTAAAAGACAGGAGCTCGGATGTAACCCCTGTGAAATTCCTTTGGTTCTAAGCGGGGCTGTCAGCAAATGGGAGGATCTATATCGTGGCTACCGCGTTACATCGTTTTACGAAAAGAGAAATATAAAACTACACTTAAACACTGAAGTCACTGACATTCTCAGGGGTGAAAAGAAAATCATCGCTACCGGTAAAAGATATGGCTATGATAAAGCAATCTTAGCCCTGGGCGCTACTCCAATTCTCCCCACCTTTTCTGGATTGGATAACAGAGGCGAGTTTGCCTTGAGCACAGATATAGCGGACGGCAGAACCTTAGGAGATGCAATTGTGAAACATAGTAGCGCGGCTATCATAGGCGGAGGGTTTATTGCACTTGAGATAGCTGAGGCCCTAAAAGCAAGGGGGTATAGCAAGGTTTATCTGCTGGTCAGACGAGACATCATGCGCACCCATTTGGACGAAGATATGACTGAGAAATTAAAGCAGGTTCTCGTGGAAAGAGGCGTAAACTTAATTATACCTGCCAGAATTGAGAGAATAAGCAACAAGAATGGAAAGAAGCATGTGATTCTTTCTGACCAAGAGCTGGAGATAGATTTTATCTTCTTTGGCACCGGGGCAGAACCCAATATAAAGTTAGCTCAAAACACGGGGCTCAAGATAGGAGAAACAGGAGATATAGTTGTAAATCAATACCTCCAAACAAGCGATCCCGATATTTATGCTGCCGGGGATTGCATGGAGAATTGGGACATGATCATAGGTTCCAAGCGACGCCACCAATTAGCTGCCAATGCGGTTCGGACTGGATATATAGCAGGAAGAAACGCAGTTTTGGGCAATAGAATTTCCTATAGAGGCACAGTCATGCCCTTTGTCACCAAGGTATTTGACTACCAGGTGGGTGCAGTGGGTTTTACTGAAAGAGAGGCTCGCGAGAAAGGGATAGAAACAACATCTGCCATAGTTAACACCCCTTATCTGAGGGAGCCAAGGCATGGCAAACCCGCCTGGTATAAGCTCATTGCTGAGCGTAAAACCCAAGTGTTGATAGGAGCTCAGCTAATATCCGAGGAGATAGTATCCGGAACGATTGACAAACTTGCCATTGCCATAGCCAGTAAAATGCCACTTATCGAACTGGTTCAGATTGATAGCTGCTACTCGCCTCGTGTTCAAGAGGATCAGATAGCAGTTCCAATACAGCGGCTAATAAGCAAGCTTGGCTGAGAAAGGGGAAAAAACAAAGACATTAAAAATGCCAATAACCGAGCCTTTTGAACAGCACTCTACAGAATACGAAAACTGGTTTGAAGAGAATAGGTTTGCCTACCAGTCAGAGTTAGCTGCAATAAAAGAGTTTATCCCGAACCACAAACAGGGGATCGAAATAGGTGTAGGTAGTGGGAGGTTTGCCGCTCCGCTGGGGATCGAAGTTGGGATCGACCCCTCATCCAAAATGAGGGAAATAGCAAAGAATTACGGACTTGAAGTTTATAACGCTGTGGCAGAAGCCCTCCCCTTTAGCGATGGCTCTTTCGATTTTGCTCTAATGATAACCACAATCTGTTTTTTGGACGACGTGGAAGCCGCATTGAAAGAAGCACACAGGATAATAAAGCCTTCCGGCTCTTTGATAATTGGATTCGTTGATAAGGATAGCCCTCTTGGCAAATTATATCAGCAACGTAAAAAGGAAAGCGTATTTTATGATATGGCTACTTTCTATTCGATGAATGAGCTTATCTCTCAGTTAAAAAAAATAGGTTTCAAAGATTTCAATTTCGTCCAAACGATATTCCATAATTTAACAGAAATGAACGATGTCGAACCAGCAAAAGCAGGTTATGGTGAAGGGTCGTTTGTTGTAATCAGAGCAACAAAATGAAAAGTAAGGGAATGTAAAGCTATCAGGGAAAAAGTATCTATCCTTTTAGAGAGAAATTTATCAGAGGAGGAAAAGATAAAAATGGAATTGCTAGTAGCTTTCGGCACGGACGACGGGGAGAGTTTGAACAATGATCATGCAGGCATGGCAAAGTATTTCTATGTTTACAGGTTCTCCAGTGGCAAGGAAGAGCTTGTCGAACGAAGAGAGAATATGAAGTTCAAAGGGGATGAATCCATGAAGCATGGAGACCCAGAGAAAGCCAGGGCTACTTCCTCTAGCCTAAAAAACGTGGATGTTATCGTGGCCAAGAAGTTTGGACCTAATCTTCTGAGGATGCTTAAAAAATTTGTCTGTATAGTGGCAAGGACAGACACCATCACTAATGCGATTGTAGCTGTTCATAACAACATGGATTTGATGATGGAGCAGAAAAACAAAGGAGAGGGTAGAAAGCACATTGTATTAAGGCCATAAACCAGATTCGCCATGATTTCTCGGGAATAAGGTCGCTTCCGATTGTCCTCGCCGAAAGAGCACATTTCTATCGAGTTGTTTACAGAGCATTATCATGGAGTTTCAACAAGAAATTTTTGCAAAATCATTCTCAGCTGAAAAATTTCAAAGGATATCCAGCTAAATTTCTTCCCACATAGAAGCCGTCTGACTTGAAAAAAAAGAAAGCCTGGTGTAACATTGTTAGACAAGGCTAACAAACACTGAAACGGCGACTAAGCTAATGGTGAAACAACAAGTGGAAAGGCAAAATACACCCAGCATGGAAGATTACCTGGAGGCAATAGCCATGCTGCGCAACGAGAACAAAGTCGCAAGGGTAAGCCAGATCAGCCAAAAACTGAAAGTTAAAATGCCCAGCGTCACCTCTGCATTGAGAAAGCTTTCAGAGAAGAAACTGGTGCTGCATCAGAAATACGGTTACGTAGAGCTCACCACCAGAGGTGCTAGGGTAGCAAAAGATGTAATTCGCCGCCATGAAGCGTTGAGCCACTTTTTTACTGAGATATTAGATATTGAGAGGGAAACGGCAGAGGCAGATGCTTGCAAAATTGAACACGTGATTAGCCAGCTAAGCCTGGAAAGGCTAACTAAGTTCATAGAATTTATAGAGGCATGTCCTCCAGGAGAGACTAAATTCTCCGAAAAGTATAAATACTACCTGGAACGTGGGGAATATCCTGAGTAATGTCTTGAGAAAGGATAAACCATGAATATGTATCAAGGGAGACAAATGACATTGCGCCAGATGAATATTGGGCAGACTGGCACTGTAGTTACAATCCTGGGCGGGCGAGGCTTGATGCAGCGATTGGAAGGCCTGGGCATCAGACCAGGGAAAAAGGTGATTAAGATAAGCTCCACCCTCTTCCGAGGACCAGTTACTCTTAGAGTGGATAGCACACAGGTAGCTGTTGGTTTTGGCATGGCCAGCAAAATAGTAGTTGAGTTGGACAAATATCTACCTGGAGATACTGCTACAAGGTGACGCACATCCTGCTTGTGGGCAACCCTAATGTAGGAAAGAGCGCTCTCTTCTCTCGAATTACCGGTGTACGCATTGTCGCCTCCAACTATCCCGGCACCACTGTAGGATTTACTAAAGGATATTTTAAATCAGGAGAGGAACAAGTCCAGGTTACCGATGTCCCCGGCACTTATACCCTTGAGCCAACCTCTAAGGCAGAAGAAGTGGCTGTGGAGATGCTCAAAGACGGGGACATGGTCATAAATGTTATTGACGCCACCAATTTGGAGAGAAATCTCAACCTGACCTTACAGTTGTTGAAGAGACAAATCCCGGTGATAGTCGCTCTCAACATGTGGGATGATACTCGCCACCGAGGCATAAATATCGATGTCGCCAGGCTAGAAGAACTCCTCGGTGTGCCAATTGTCCCCACGGTAGGAGTAACCGGGCAAGGAATAAAAGAGCTGGTCAGGCGCTTCCCAGAAGCGAGCGTACCCAAAACTACCTACTCTGGCAGCAATGAACGATGGGCAAGAATCGGCGATATAGTTAACCAGGTACAATCGTTAAGTCATCACCACCATACATGGTATGAGCACCTGGAAGATGCCTGTAATGATCGTATAGGCGGGATTTTTATTGCCCTGCTGGTTCTCTCTGCCAGCTTCTGGTTCATACGATTTGTTGGTGAGGGAATTATTAGCTACATAGCTGAGCCCCTATTCGAATGGTTGTGGACGCCACTGCTGATGAAATTGAGCCTTGCCTTGGGCTCCGGCGGCTTCTGGCACAACATACTGATAGGCAAACCTATCAATGGGCAAATCGACTACTCTCAATCCTTCGGCTTGCTTAGCACTGGATTCTATATCCCCCTGGGTGCAGTATTGCCATATATCATTTCTTTTTATCTGGTGCTGGGGATGCTGGAGGATGTTGGCTATCTGCCCCGCCTGGCAATATTAATGGACACCCTGATGCACAAATTGGGGCTACACGGCTATGCCATTATCCCCACCATCCTCGGCTTCGGATGCAATGTGCCCGGGATCATGGCAACGCGTATTTTAGAGAGTCGTAGAGAAAGATTTATCGCAGCTACTCTGATTTCCATCGGCATTCCATGTGCAGCATTACAGGCTATGATAATAGGATTGGTAGGGCAGCGCGGATTGCAATATGTAGCCATGGTCTACGGTAGCTTGTTCATATCCTGGCTCATTATAGGATTCATACTTAATCACAGCGTCAAAGGCTTTAGCCCCGAAATTCTGGTGGAGATTCCCCCTTACCGTTTACCGCTGCTACGAGTCATTGCAGAAAAACTCTGGTTAAGAGTATCTGGATTTATTAAAGAAGCACTGCCCGTGGTTCTTGCCACAGTGCTGGTGATAAACATTCTCTACGCTCTGGGGATCTTCAATTCTATTGCTAACGCCGCCGCTCCCGTACTGACCAACTTGCTGGGGCTGCCCAAGGAAACAATTGTTGCACTGGTTGTTGGGTTTTTACGTAAAGATGTAGCTATAGGCATGCTGGCACCACTGGCGCTAACTGCAAAGCAACTGGTCATCAGCAGCACGGTTCTGGCTATGTTTTTCCCTTGTGCGGCTACTTTTGTGATACTGGCTCGAGAGCTAGGAGCAAGGGACACGCTCAAAGCCGCTGGAATAATGATAGCAGCAGCACTAACCATGGGCGGCTTGCAGAACCTCATTCTGTAACTCAGTTCACAGAATGACACGCATCCTGTGAACCTTGTGAACCCAGTCAGGCAGCTATCTTTCAGCCAGCAAATAGCCCAGGCACAAAATGGCAACCCTCCTGCGCTGAGATGTCCACGAGATATTTTGCGCAGATTAGGGTAAAATTTGTTTTACCCTTTAGGCTGAGAGAATGCTGTTAGAGCTATCAATTGAGAACTTCGGCATAATTCGCCACATAACGTGGCGGCCGACTTCACGTCTCAATATTCTTACAGGCGAAACTGGGGCAGGAAAATCTCTAATAATCGACGCCATCGAAGCGCTGGTGGGAAAAAGAGTGGGAGAGGAAGTTATTAAAACAGGAGCCGACCGCACCAGAATCGAAGGAGTTTTCAGCATTGGAGGAAACTCCTCTCTAGCGAAGCTCTTAACAGAGAGTGAGCTTGAAAACGAGGATACCTTTATCCTGACTCGCGAAATTGAAAGGGGCAAACGCACTTTCAATAGTGTAAACAGGCGCCCGGTTACGCTTCGCTTACTCCAGGAGATTGGAGACCTGGCAATAGATATTCACGGACAAAGCGACCATGTTTCCCTCAACAATTCACATCGGCAACTACTTCTCCTTGACCGCTATGCTAATGCCAGAGAGTTGCGCCAGGAAGTAGAAAACAAAATAGAAAAATTTTACAGAGTAAAAGCAGAGCTCGAAGTTTTATCGAGGGACGAACACGAGGTAAAGCGCCGTAGCGAACTGCTAAGCTTTCAGCTCAATGAGATAAAAGAAGCCAAAATTCAGGAGGGCGAAGACGAGGCATTGCAAAGGGAAAGCACCACCCTCTCCAATACAGAACATCTGAAATCTCTTTCCCTGGCAGCTTACCAGCATCTTTATGAAAGCGAAACTTCCCACCCCTCAGCTGGTGACAAAATCGGTGAAGCAATACGCTGTCTCAAAAGCCTCGTTCAAATAGATGCCAGTTTGAACAAGCTCTTAGAAGAAGTGGAGAGCGCTTCCTACCAAATTGAGGACGCAGCTCGGGTATTGACAGCATATCAGGATGTGCTTGAGTATGATCCAGCACGCCTGGAGCTGGTAGAACAGCGTCTGGACACAATCCGAAATTTGAAGCGCAAGTATGGCAATTCCATCACCGAAATATTAGAGTATGCCGATAAAACGGAAGAGGAGTTAACCCAACTCGGCTTTCAAAGTGAAAAAGGAGCTCAACTGCAAAAAGAATATGCGACACTTAAGAAAGAAGTCGAGGTATTATGTTACGAACTTTCCAAAATTCGCCGCCAGTCCGCTGAGGAATTGGCTAAGGAGATAGAGAAAGAGCTTGGCTCTTTGAACATGGCCCACGTTGGCTTCCGCGTCTTATTTTCTCAGTTTGACGCAGGAGATGAGCTCACTCTCCCCGATGGACGCACCTGCGCCTTCACTAAAAGCGGGGTGGACAAAGTGGAATTTCTGGTTTCTACCAACCCGGGGGAACCGCTTAAACCCCTGGCCAAAATTGCTTCTACA
Organism: uncultured Dehalococcoidales bacterium; assembly: GCA_964509565.1. Lineage (GTDB taxonomy): Bacteria > Chloroflexota > Dehalococcoidia > GIF9 > AB-539-J10 > JAGMDB01. Next base: position 9,829 of record CAZDXE010000036.1, read on the forward strand.
GGAGAGACATCACGCCTCATGCTGGCGATAAAAAGCGTCCTGTCCACAGCAGATGCCACGCCAACACTAATATTCGATGAAATTGATGTCGGCATTGGCGGCAGAAGTGGGGAAGTGGTAGGGAAAAAACTTTCAACACTGAGCAAGGAACACCAGGTTATCTGCATTACCCATCTACCACAAGTAGCAGCATTCGCCGATGTCCATTTCACCGTGCGCAAAGACGTTCTCCAGAATAGCACTAGCGGCACAATTACGGAGCTTGCCGACCAGGACAAGCTTGAGGAAATCTCTGCAATGTTGGGCAGCATGAGCAACCCAACGCTGGAGAGCGCAGGGGAACTATTAGAAAAAGCAAAGAGATGGAAGAAAAACCAGTATCAATAATCAGCAGCAGAAGTAAACAGGAGTTTACTTTCCACAGGTCGCACAACTAAGGGCAGAGCATGTACTGCAAGGATTGCTCTTCCCTGCTGACGCAGGCATTTCCCCGGTACCTCCGGAAAGAGCATTGAAGGAGGAAAAAACCCGCATGGCGCTGTCATGGCAATTTGGGCAAAGAGCAGCTTCCCCTGATTGGTCTAAAGAACGAAGCAACTCAAATTTGAAATTACAATGAGCGCAGAAATATTCATAAATGGGCATGAACACCCCTTTCTTAGACAGCGACTACTTCTTTAATTTCAGGTATTTCCTCTTTGAGCACTCGCGCTATCCCATTCTGCAAAGTCATGGCAGCCATAGGACAACCACTACAGGCACCGGTCAGCTTCAGCTTAACCACACCATCCTTCACATCAATCAATTCAACACCCCCACCGTCAGCCAATAAAGAAGGCTTTATTTTATTGAGCGCTATTTCTACTTTTTTCCGCACAGTTCACCCCTTTCAGTATTTTATTTTTTAACGACAATGCCGCACTACAGGCATTCACGACGCAGTTATTATATCACTTCTCCACAATTTGTACGCCATCCGTTACCATTATGAACGACAGGTATATCGGTAGCGCCAGCAAAGAAACTACGGATATGTTACAATAACCCCGAAGGGAAAAAAACTGAGGAACCGGGTTGTTAATGTAGTCGAAATCTTGCCCCTTTTAAATAGAAGTGGACGACAACCTCCAATATAAGAAGCAGTAATCGGTCCAATAAAAGAAGTAAACAAAAAAACCATCTATTTGAACCACCTGCCCTGTAATTTGGGCTCTTGCCTCGTATTTCCCCAAGGAGTTTAATGAATTTCGATACCTTTAATTTCCATCCGAGCATCATGGCCAGTGTACGTGAGCTCGGATATACCATACCCACACCAATACAATTACAGGCCATCCCACCTATTATGCAGGGGCGGGATGTCATTGGTTTAGCCCAGACTGGAACGGGAAAGACGGCAGCTTTCGTGCTGCCTATTCTAGAACGCCTGCGAGCAGGCTCGCGAGGATGTGTTCGGGCTCTGGTAATCTCACCCACACGCGAGCTGGCCCAGCAGACCTGCGAGGTTACCAACAACCTGGGGCGCAGGGTCAGACTACATAGCGTTACCGTCTATGGTGGTGTAAGCATGAGTCTGCAAGTCCAAAACTTACAGAGAAACCCCGAAGTTGTGGCCGCCTGCCCTGGCCGACTGCTCGACCACCTCTGGAAAGGAACTATAGATTTATCAAAATTGGAAGTTCTCGTCATTGACGAGGCTGACCGCATGTTCGACATGGGGTTTTTGCCCGATATTCGGAATATTCTACGTTGCATTCTGCAAAAGCGACAGACTTTGCTCTTTTCAGCGACCATGCCAGACAATATCAAGCACCTGGCGAGTGAAATTCTGCATAACCCGGTCACCGTGCAAGTTGACCGTGCTCTACCCGCTAAAACTGTGTCACACTACCTGTATCCTGTGCAGCAGCACCTCAAGACAGCGCTACTGAAGGGAATCCTAAATAAAATCAAAACTGACTCGGTCCTTGTCTTCACCCGCACCAAGCGCCGCACCGAACGAGTGGCACAGCAACTGGTTAAAGACGGCTATCGGGTGACTTCACTGCAGGGAGACCTGCCCCAGAATCGGAGACAGGCTGCGCTTACAGCCTTCCGTAACGGCTCGATAAAGATTCTGGTGGCGACCGATATTGCCGCCCGCGGTATCGATGTCTTGAGTATTTCCCACGTCATCAATTACGATATGCCCGAAAGT
>CAZDXE010000037.1:0-11970 GCA_964509565.1 uncultured Dehalococcoidales bacterium
CGAGAAGAAGAACTTCTCCTACCTCGCCCTTAAGCACCCCAGCTTGAATAGCAGCCCCTTGGGCTACAGCTTCATCGGGGTTGATTCCCTTTACAGGTTCTCTGCCAAAGAACTGTCGCAAAGTCTCTTGGACCTTTGGCATCCTTGTCTGGCCACCGACTAGAATTACATCATTGATTTGAGCTGATGTGAGTTTGGCATCCTCTAAGGCTTGGCGACAGGGGCCGAGGCTCTTCTCTATCAGGTCCGTTACCAGTTGCTCCAATTTAGCACGGCTCAACATCATACTAAGGTGCTTGGGCCCAGTGGCATCAGCGGTGATGAAAGGAAGGTTTATTTCAGTTTGAGTTACCGTGGACAGCTCTTTCTTTGCCTTTTCGGCAGCATCTTTTAATCTCTGTAATGCCATCTTGTCCTGGCTCAAATCAATGCCTTGCTCTTTTCTGAATTCATTACATACCCAATCCATAATTCTCTGGTCAATATCGTCGCCGCCAAGGTGAGTGTCGCCATTAGTTGACTTAACCTGGAAAGTACCTTCGCCTATATCGAGAATGGAAATATCGAAAGTACCTCCACCAAGGTCGTAGACAGCGATGGTTTCATCCTTTCGCTTATCCAACCCATAGGCTAGTGCCGATGCCGTAGGCTCATTGATGATACGCAAAACATTAAGTCCTGCTATAGCGCCAGCGTCTTTAGTTGCATTTCGCTGGCTATCGTTAAAATAAGCTGGCACCGTTATTACAGCATCGGTGACTTTTCCTCCCAGGTAAGCCTCAGCATCGGCCTTCAACTTTTGCAGTATCATGGCTGAAATTTCCTGGGGGCTATATTCTTTGTTACCTAGTATTACTCTACAATCACCGTTGGGAGCTTCAGTCATTTTGTATGATATCCGCTTCATATCGTCCTGAACTGAAGTAGCTTTATATTTACGTCCTATAAGGCGCTTTATGCTAAAGACAGTATTTTCGGGGTTGACTACTGCTTGACGTTTAGCTAGTTCTCCTACCAGCCGCTCCCCCGACTTATTTATAGCTACTATGGAAGGCACAAGATTTCCACCCTCAGCGCTGGGTATGATTTTTGGTTCGCCTCCCTCCATAACTGCTACTGCACTTAGTGTAGTGCCTAAATCAATGCCTATTGCTTTAGCCATGACTATTCCCCCTTCTGAATTTCAGGTTGATTTTTCTCTTTTTCTTTGCTTTTACCCACTACCACCTTGCCTGGTCGGATAATCCTATTTTTTAATTTATAACCCTTCTGAATTTCCTCAATAACTATCCCTTCTTTGCCCTCCTGGCTCATTACGGCTTCATGTAAATGAGCATCGAATAGCTCTCCCTTAGCTTTGATTTCAGTTAGCCCTTGTTCTTTTAGAATATTCTCGAGTTTATTATAGATGAGCTTGGTGCCTTCAATCCAATTAGATTCTGCGAACTGGGGTGGCAATGAATCGAAAGCTCTTTCAAAATCATCCATAATACTTAGCAAGCTCAGGATAAGTGTACTATTAGCAAATTCGACTATTTCCATTTTTTCCTGCTCCACGCGCCTCTTGTAGTTAGCGAAATCAGCTTGAACTCTTTGCCAATTAGCCAGATACTTTTCTGATTTCTCTTTCTCCTCAATCAAAACGTGCTTAAGTTCCTCTATACCTATTGCAGGCTCTGCTTCTGCCTGAGCGGGCTTATCATTGTGCAATTTATCTTCTTCGGGCAATACCAAATCCCCCTTTAGATATTAAATATAACTAACGATTGATGCACTCAGCAATGTTGAAAGACAATTAACCGAAGAGATGGCCTTGGCATAATCCATTCGCTTTGGGCCAAGCACTCCCACAATTCCCTTTGCTTTATCAGGGGTTCCATATTCTCCAACTATCAAACTCAAATCTTGCAATAGCTCATCCGTATTTTCTTTGCCAATGATTACTTTTATTCTTGTTCTACTATGTTCTGCCTGGAGTACAGTTTCTAACCAACCCTCGTTTTCCAATAACTCTAGTACGTCAAGCCCTCGAGGGTTGTTAGCAAATTCAGGTTGGCTTAGCATTAGATGTAATCCCACAAGATAAGGCCTACCATGTCTCATGTTATCCTCCGCAGCCATCATTTCTATTATGTGGTCGGTTACTTGTTTTTCCTCAGGTGAAAGTTCTATTTTCCCAGTCGAGATTTCGCTGCTCGTCATTCCGTCGTAAGCAGAGTTGAGTTTATTAGCCAGCAGTGTTAAGTTTTCTTGGGTAAATTTTGTATCAGAAGACAGAATTTTTTGTCCAATCTTTGCCTCATGCAGGACCAGAATCAGTAAAGCTACAAAATCATGTAGTGTTACTATGTCTAGGTGTTTGAAGTGACATTGAGGAGCTTTAGGTGAAGTTATCACTGCTACATTGCGAACGAACCGTGACAAAAGCGCCGCTGCCAGTTTTAGCCACTGCTCCATCTCCTCTTGCGTTTCTTGAAATAGCTCATAGACTAGATATTGCTCAGCTAAAGAAAGCTTAACGTCTAGGCTTACTGATTCTACATAATGGCGGTAGGCTTTATCTGTGGGAATAGCACCAGCCGAAGGGTGAGGACGTATGATGTAACCCTCTTCTTCTAGAGATGCCATATCATTTCGCACAGTAGCTGGACTTACCTCCATATTGTGGCTACAAGTGATGGTTTGCGAAGCTACAGGCATTGCTCCTGTGATATATTCATCAACTACTATCTTAAGAACTTTCTCTCTTCTTCCACTCAGTGACATTTAGCACTCTCCTTGTCTGACTGCTAACAAGCAGTAATCTATCACTCTGGGTGTGTTTTGTCAACGACAATTGAGTAGTTTGTCAAGGCTCTTTAGAAATGTCCTCTGCTTATTTCATACAGTTAATGCTTGTGTATGGGGTTGATCCTGGAGGCTGAATCTTCTCCAGATCAGGAGATGCATTTCGTAGGTATCGTGTAGCAGATTTAAGAAAATCGTCCCACAGGGCATATTTTATCCAGGGCAGCAATCGCATCGGAGAAAGTAGAGGTGTCAGGAAAGATAGGGCCTGTTATATAATCCTGAGGGACATCGGTAACATGCGAGAGGGTTAGATTGACTATTTCAGCAGGTAACAGAGAACGGGCAAGTGTCGGAAAAATGCTTTCTGACGGCATTTATTTCACGGATATTGGCACCACAGGCCAGCAGCAATCCGTTTACTTTTTGCTTATCCTGCAGGCTTACAGGACAAAAATGTAGACAGCCGTCATAATCAGAACGTGGCTGTGATAACATGATACCAGCGCCCCACCATCTTGTGCATTCGGAAAGGCCCCACATGAAGAAATGACAAAACCACTATAATTCCATAGAGAAGAGCAACAAAGGCATTGTGGCTCAAGATGTCCTCCAGCAAGAACACAAGTGCCACGGTGAGAGCGGTGATGTCCAGAGATAGGCCTGCGATAGTACCGTCATCATCAACCCCGAAGACATCGAAGTAGGAAAGTCGGATGACCCCCGCCGCGACTATAGCCAGGGCCCCTGGGAAGAACCATGCGTTGAACCATCCATAGCTTAACAGGATCATAGCTGGACAGACAGCCATGCTGATTAAATCTACCAGAGAATCCATTTTAATGCCGAAAGACTTAAAAGCATCGCTTCTTCCCGGAATTCGACGTGCGATTGGACCGTCATACCAGTCGAACAGCACAGCCCAGAGCATCACAATTATGGCTGCCTGGTAATTTTTCAGCAAGGCGCAACAGGTCAGGTTTCGAAACCAGCAGTGATGTCGGGTTGTTTGGCGATAACACAACCGCTACATCAGCCTTGTAGCGAAAGGCTGATGTAGCAAACTCATCTATATCAAGTTAAAAAGAGGGAGCTTTGAGAGCAAAGCTTGCGACCTTTCCTTCAGGAGATGCGTTGACGTACTCATTGAAAGACGGTACCGGGATAATAAGTTTATTAAAAAGGCGCCCTGAGCCTATTTTTATAATTTCGGAGGCGCCATTGCCGACAACAATACGTTGTGCAGGCTGACTTATTAAAAGACCCATGAAACTGGCAAGATCATCCTGCCCTGATGGATAATTTTGTAACAGGTCATGGACATTATGCTTCATGTAAGAAAGAATTTCTTCTGGTGGAAAATAGAGATTGAATAGATATAAATGGTCAGCGAACCTGTATCGCCAATAGCCGCCATGCTCGTGGGAGACAATTTCATAGCCTCATCTGGTGATGCGAACATGTATTCCGTAGCCAACCGATCATTTTCGTCGTCGATCTCATACCATTTGATATCATCGCACGCCAGTGCTTTCATGCGATGCCGTTTAGTATTGACCGTCTCATGAAGAATGGTTTCGTAGTACTGATTGACATTGCCGGCGCCGATAGAGGCCTCCAAACGGGGCACAAACTGCTCACTAAGGAAATCATGGTGTAACAGGTAGATGTTGATGGTTTTGAGTACTTTAGAATAGTCGAAATCGGGGCCCTGGCGGCATCCCTCCCCCAATTCCGCTATGTTTCCATCTTCGTCAAGGTCGACCGCCGTGCCAGACATCCATGGTTGATACCGGGCAACAGCTGCAACACTACAGTTTTTATGCAGCAGCATGCGGTCCAGCAGTAATCGTTCAAAGAACACGTCAGCTTCCAGCAACAAGATATCTTCGGTCAGGTGCTCACGGACTAGCCAGAGAGAATATATATTATTAGTCGTTTTATAGCAGTCGGACTCTATGTAAGAGATACGCATTCCGTTGAAGGAAGACCCGACCATAGCATAGATTTTTTCCTTCAAGTGCCCAATGACTATTAGGGCTCCTCTATGCCTGATGCACACAGATTAATAAGTGTGTTAACAAGAATCGGTAAGCCATTTACCGGTGCGATACATTTAGGACTGTGATCAGTAAAGGAACCCATACGACTGCCTATTTCGGCAGCAAGGATGATTGCTTTTCTTACCGAGGCTAAGGGTGATGTTTACCAGGAATTGTATTTATCACTCTTACGAATATATCCCTCCTTTTTGATTGTGGCAGGAAACAAGCACACCGCATTTGCGTAATACAAGAATCACGCTGGGACTTGTTTCAGTGGGACACACAGGAAGACATATGTTTACAAGTTGCGAATACAGATGATATGTTCACAGCGCAATGATTGTAAGCTACAAATCAATATCAACCATAATACTCTCCTTCGTTATAAGGATATTTGTTGAAAGATTTCAAGTCTCAGACTCATCTTGTATTGGAAGAGACTGAGGTTAGACAGGTATGTGTATAAATGATACGATACGGAAGGAATGGAATTAGCTATAAGAGAGCTGGAGGAAAAGGGGAAGGAAGCAAAGGCAGCTTCGAGAAAACTGGCTTTCCTTCCTACAGAAATTAAGAATAGAGCTTTAATCGACATCGCTGAGGCTATTACTGCCAGAGAAGATGAGATTCTGAGTGCTAATAGAATTGACTATGAACAGGCTAAGGCTTCGGGGATAAACGAAGCTATGCTTGATAGGCTCCTGTTATCACCAAGTCGTCTGAGAGCCATGGCTCATGATGTGAAGACGGTGGCCGCCTTGCCTGACCCTGTAGGCGAGGTTTTTGAGATGCGCACCCTGCCCAACGGTTTGCAAATAGGAAAAAAAAGAGTCCCATTGGGAGTCATCGGAGCCATATATGAGAGCCGCCCTAACGTTACTATAGATATATCAAGCTTGTGTCTTAAATCAGGCAATGCTGTTATCCTTCGTGGTGGCAGGGAAGCTCTAAATTCCAATAGTGCATTGGCCGACGTCGCTCAGCAAGCTTGTCTGGATGCAGGAGTACCGCAAGGAGCAATTGAATTTATCCAATCTACGGAGCGGGCTTTGGTCAATCATATGCTGCGAATGAAGGGTGTGATTGACTTAATAATTCCACGTGGCGGCTCCGGATTGATAAAGCTTGTTTCTGAGAATGCTGCTATGCCGGTAATCACTGGTGGCATAGGTGTTTGTCACACCTACATAGATAAAAGTGCTGACCTTATTAAAGCTGTGGCCATTGCCTATAACGCCAAAGTTCAGCGCCCCACCGTGTGCAATGCTCTGGATTGTATCTTAGTCCACAGTCAAATGGCTCAAGCTTATTTGCCAGCCATAGCTAAAGAATGGGCAAATGCTGGAGTGGAAATGCACTGCGATGAGCGAGCCATAGCCATCCTTGAATCTATTCCTTCTTTAAAATTGGTCCCTGCGGTGAAAGAGGATTGGGGAAAGGAGTATTTATCTCTAAAGGCAGCCATTAAAGTAGTCGATTCTCTGGATGAAGCGTTGGAGCATATCGAACAGTATGGTTCAGGACATTCTGAAGCCATACTTACAGAGGATTACTCAGCAGCAATGCGCTTCCTTAATGAAGTTGATGCTGCCTGTGTTTATGCTAATGCCAGTACTCGCTTTACTGATGGTGGGCAATTTGGCCTGGGTGCCGAGATAGGTATAAGTACTCAGAAATTTCATGCGCGTGGCCCCATGGCTCTCAAAGAGCTTACCAGCTACAAGTGGATCATTTTTGGCAGCGGGCAAGTTCGGCCTTAGAAAATGAGCTTTTAGTATCCTGATTTTTTCCAGGTTATACTGTCTATCGCAACTTTAATAATTGTTACCTTACCAATTTCGTTTACACTATATTCATGCGAATTATCTGAGTAGTGTGTCACGATAATGCTTAATGCCTCTCTTTTCTCTTCAAGGTCATTGATGAAAGAAGCTTTTCCAAAACCGATGACGCTGTAATATCGCATATCCCATTTACAAGGGTTTTCTGTTTTTTTAACTAATTCACAATCAACGTCCATTTCAAAACAGACATTGGGATTTTGTTTAATGGTGTCAATCTTCCTGCCCTTGGGAGCAGAATGAAAATACAAGCAATTATCCTTATAGCCAAAAATAAGAGGAATAACATATGGCATATTATTGTTAGAGAGAGCAATTCTGCAAACAGACGCTTTCTCTATGATAGGTTCTATCGTATATTTATCATTTGTCTTCATTTTTTCCTTATCTATTGGTACATTGATGGCTTCTTAAGACAGAGTTTTCAGCGCTTCCTTTTGGGCTTTGAATAGTTTCACTATTCCTTGCTGGGCCAACGAGAGCAAAGAATCAGTAGTTTCCTTAGAGAAAGGCTTACCCTCAGCAGTTCCTTGAATTTCCACAAACTCATTTTTATCGGTCATAACTACGTTGAAATCAACTTCAGCTCGATAATCCTCTTCGTAGCATAGGTCAAGTAGTATACTATCACCCACGATGCCAACACTGGTAGCAGCTATCATTCTATGTAATGGCATGAACGGGAGAGCACCTTGTTTTCTTAGATTATGAAAAGCTTGGAATAGAGCAACATATGCACCGGTTATGGCTGCTGTTCTGGTGCCACCATCTGCTTGTAACACATCACAATCTACAACGAGGGTTCTCTCTCCCACAGCTGATAAATTAGTTGCTGCTCTCAAACTGCGACCGATGAGGCGCTGGATTTCTTGATTTCTTCCTCCTATTTTACCTCGTGGCGTGCGTGTAAGAGTGGAGCGAGGTAGCATAGCGTATTCAGCAGTGACCCAACCCTGGCCGCTACCTTTGAGGAAATGAGGTACCTTTTCCTCCATGCTTACGGAGCACAATACTCTTGTTTTCCCTAGCTCTATTAAGGTTGACCCTTCAGCAAAACTCTGGTAGCCCAATGTTATAGCTACCGGGCGAAGCTCATTATCAACCCGATTATCTATCCTTCCCATTCTTACTTATCCTGTCGTAGTATATCATCGCTCAATGATGCCAACAATACCAAGTCTCTTCCAACGCAAGATGAGTCTGAGAAGTTAGGGCAGTTCGTTTATGATTGTGGCATGTAAGTGATCATGAGCGATAATCAATTTGCAGGAAGCACCATGAATGCTCGTTCCAATCTCTTTCAACAAATCTCAAGATTTGTTAATGCTAATCGGGTGGTTAAGTTAACTCATGGTTGGAAATAAATTAAAGGAGAACTGAAAGATGAACGGAACAATAATAGCAGATGCAGCGACAATCTATGCACTCCTCACGATATTTACATGTTTACAAGCAGCACTCTTATGCATGGCATGGAAAGTGCTAAATGTGGGTAAAGGGAGGAAAAGTTAATAGAAGGAACGACATTGATAAACATAACAACAGTCTATAGCTTTCTTGGTTGCGTAATACTATTCCAAATAGTGCTGTTATATCTATTGCATAAATTACTTAATGCGAAACGAGAGATAGCAAAACTAAAGGAAAACAAAGCTAGTTTCTCCACTTAGAGAATGTCACAATTGCGATTGAGGCAACACCTGATACAGAAAGGATGGTGAAAAACTATTATGCTGTGGCGTCTCCCTCAAAATGATTAAGTGACCATCTAGCAATAATAATAATGGGGATAGAACAGAGTATGGAAATTATAATAGCTGTAAGCCATTTCACGTTACACCTCCAAACAATAATTAACTTATATAGTAAAACCAAGAAAGGGGGCAGTCTGAGGTGGACCCCGAAAATTGGACATGTTGTTAAGAGTGGGTTCTGCTCCGTAAAATAATAAAGACAGAAGAGGAGGAGCAGATATGAAACAGAACCGAAGGAAACACAGTCCATCATTTAAAGCCAGAGTAGCCCTAGAAGCATTAAAGGGAGAGGAAACGATAGCCGAACTGGCCAACCGGTTCGAGGTCCATCCGAGCCAGATACGTACCTGGAAGAAGGCATTGTCAGAAAGGGCAACTGGTATTTTTGGTGGTGAGCAGAACCACAAAAAGAAGGAAGACGCCAGCCTCATTGCCCAGTTATACCAGCAAATTGGGCAGCTCAAGGTAGAGCGGGATTTCTTGGAGAGCGCCTTGGGTCGCTAAACGTAGAGCGGTGGCGTGAGGTGGTGGACCCGCCGTCATCCGTCGCTCTCGATAGCACGCCAGTGCTGTATGCTAGATATCAGCCGCTCCGGCCTGTACTATCCAGTCCAAAGGAATCTCCGAGGAGGATCTCACTTTTATGAAGCTAATAGACCGTCAATACCTGGTCACACCGTTCTACGGGTCACGAAAGATAGCCGCGTGGCGAAAGAGCCAGAACTACAGCATCAACTGGAAACATGTTTGCAGGCTCATGCGGATAATGGGGCTCAAGGCTATCTACCAGCGTACCAGGACTAGTAAGCCAGCGTCGGGCCATAAGATTTACCCGTACCTGCTCAGGGGTATGAAGATAACAAGGCCAAACCAGGTATGGGCGACAGACATCACATATATTCCCATGGCGAAGGGATTCCTGTACCTGGTAGCCATAATAGACTGGTACAGCCGGTATGTGCTCTCCTGGCGGCTATCCAACACCCTGGACACCGACTTCTGTGTAGAGGCCCTGGAGGAGACTCTCAAGAAGGGCAAGCCAGATATCTTCAACACCGAACCAGGGCGCTCAGTTCACCTGCGAGGCGTTTACAGGTCTCCTGAAGCAGCATGGAGTGAAAATCAGTATGGATGAGAAAGGAAGCTACAACACCGAACGTCCACACCAGACCCATGGTTACCGGACACCGGCCGAGGTGTACATATCAACCCTGGTAGAATCAACCAATAATGGTATTGTAGAATCATTAACACCAGACCCCTTGAGGATAGCGGGATCCAATCTTAATATCACCCCTATCCTGTCCTAACAATGGGGTCCACCTCGGTCAATAGGAGATGGCTAGTTTAATGAAAAACAGAAAACAACCATGAGTTAACTTAACCAATCGGGTTGCCTGTAATCCTTTTGCTCAGACCCATTTTTCGATTAAAATAGACTCCTTTTTCTCAATAACTTGTATAGCTTTATATGATTTAAGACACCATGGTGCATTCAGGGAACCTGAGAAAATCAATTTAGATTGCCTGTAGCACAAGCATTCTAAAACAAACCTGAATAGAGGGATGAGATCGCTGGACAACAACGGAAAGCAACAAATATAATCCACCTCGATGCTCAGGAGCAAAAATATGAGAGTAGCTTTCTACACATTAGGATGCAAACTCAACCAGGCAGAAACAGAATTTCTAGCTGGCCAGTTTAACAAAACCGGCTATCATCTTGTAGCTCCTGACGAGGTAGCCGACATTTATATTATCAATACCTGCACAGTAACTCATATCGCTGACCGCAAATCGCGCCACTGGCTCAGGCTAACCAGACGAAAGAACCCCAGGTCATTAATTATTGCCACTGGCTGCTACGCTCAAAGAGCTCCTCAGGAACTAAGTCAAATTGCCGACACGGTCATTGACAATAAAGGGAAAGAGCATCTGCTAGAAATTGTAAAAGGCTTGTCATCACAATATCCCCTCCCCACCATTACAAAAAGCCAGAATTCTGAATGTAGGAAAGAGGAAACAAAACAATCCAATGCGTCTTACAATACTAGAGTTCGCAGCCTGATAAAAATTCAAAATGGTTGCCATAGCCATTGCGCCTATTGCATTGTACCCTATGTAAGAACTCACGAGTATTCCCTGCCTGCCTTCCAAATAATTAATGAAATTAAGGAGAAGGTAGCTGTTGGCTATAAGGAAGTCATTCTTACCGGAACCAAAGTGGGTTGCTATAGCCACAATAGGATTGACCTCCGAGGCTTAATAGAGCTTATTCTTCATGATACAAATATTAAAAGGCTGCACCTTTCTTCCCTGCAACCACAGGAAATCTCTTCCGAGCTTCTTGCCCTGTGGCAAGACAGAAGGCTTTGCCGCCATTTCCATTTAGCTCTCCAAAGCGGAAGCGAGGTTATACTCCAGAGAATGAGACGTTGCTACTCACTGGATGATTACCAAAATACTATGAATTTAATGAGAGAGGCTATCCCCAATGTAGCTATCACCACCGACATCATGATAGGCTTCCCGGGAGAAGGGGATAAGGAGTTTGAGCAAAGCTACTATTTTTGCCAGCAAGCCAGCTTTGCCAGCATCCACGTTTTTCCATTCTCGCCTCGACCGGAAACAGCGGCAGCTAAAGCACCAGTGCAAGTAAAATATCAAGTGAAGAACGAACGGGCTCAACAAATGCTAGAGCTAGCCAAATATTGCAAACACGATTTTCATGCCCGATTTCTAGGGCAAATTATGTCCGTTCTATGGGAAAAAGAAACAAGCTTTGGAAGCAACGTATATTCTGGCTTGACCGATAACTATATCAGGGTATTTACTCAAAGTGGAAAACACTTAACCAACAAAATAACGCGAGTTAAGCTAGATGAGTTTTACAACCAGGGAATGTGGGGAAAACTAATCGATGAAGATTCAAGTCAAGGTAAAAGTTAATTCAAGAACTGAAGAAGTTAGCCAGGAGGATAATATCTTCACAGTGAAGGTCAACAAACCACCCAGAGAAGGCAAAGCTAACCAGGCAGTTATTGAACTATTAGCAAAGCATTTTGAAGTGCCCAAAAGTCAAGTGAGAATTCTCAGCGGGATTAAGAGCAAAAATAAAATCATTGAAATCGTTGACAGATAAACTCAGAGTAGCATTATCACAAGCATAACTTTCCGACTCTCTAGGGCAAAATCCCACGCACAAATACAATAATGAGCTTCATCTCCGATTCAGCACGCCCACAAATTCCTCCATAAGCGCCAAAAAAAGAAAAAGCAAGATTTCTACGTCAGGGGATTGCCACAAGATCACTGAATAAGCAAGCTAGGTTTTTTTAGGCAGCAACATTCTGCACCTAAGCTTAATGGCGGGGAATCCGGGAGTCTCACCCGGCTACATAGATTTAGAATCTATGCGATCCTTACGATCCATCCCCCACTTACACATACAATCTACCACAAATAACATTGACAAGTATCATAGCTACGGCTAGCCTATTAAAAGACTTCCCTCTTATCCTTCGCCTAGCAACTCCATCGCTT
>CAZDXE010000038.1:0-9959 GCA_964509565.1 uncultured Dehalococcoidales bacterium
GACACCTTACACCTCAATCGCTTTTCTCCAGGCGTCGCCTGGCCAGGCTGTGTTTCTTGGTGGCTCACCAACTGAATTCGATTCTGTCATTCGGCTTGACCTTTCCACACGAAAGCTGGAGGCGCTTCGTAGTTCAAGTAAGGTCATCGTTGATACTGACTATCTGTCAATGCCGCAGACAATTGACTTCCCAACTGAACAAGGGTTGACGGCGCACGCCTTCTTTTATCCGCCGAAGAACCGTGACTACACGGCTCCGACTGGTGAGCGGCCACCCCTCCTTGTCATAAGCCATGGTGGGCCAACAGGAGCGACCTCCAGCATACTCAATCTGAAGATTCAGCATTGGACCAGCCGTGGAATCGCTGTTGTCGATGTCAATTATGGCGGTAGCAGTGGCTATGGGCGGGCGTATCTCTATCGGCTACAGGGTCAGTGGGGCGTTGTGGATCTGGACGACTGTGTAAATAGCGCACATTACCTTATAGCACGTGGTGAGATTGACTCTGACCGACTTGCCATTAGAGGAGGTAGCGCCGGCGGATATACCACACTCTGTGCCCTTACCTTCCGCAATATCTTCAAGGCTGGAGCAAGTTACTATGGAATCAGCGACCTGGAGATTTTCGTTAAGGATACGCACAAATTTGAGTCGCATTATGTTGATTGGCTGGTAGGTTCGTATGCTGAACATGGCGACCTTTACCGAGAACGGTCGGCGATTAACTTCATTGAGCGTCTCTCATGTCCAGTGATTTTCTTTCAAGGGCTTGATGACAAAATTGTCCCGCCTAGTCAGGCTGAGATGATGGTTAAGGCACTTCGTGAGAAGGGGTTGCCTGTTGCCTACATCCCATTTGAGGGTGAACAACACGGGTTCCGTCGTGCTCAGAATATCAAGCGAGCGCTTGATGCTGAGCTGTATTTCTACTCGAAGATATTCGGCTTTGATTTAGCCGACCCGGTTGAGCCGGTGGGAATAGAGAACCTGTAGAGAAGGCCAAGGTTCCCAAAGACAAGTGGCTTATTGCTTAATAACGCTGCGTCCTTATCTAGTAATATAAATAAAAAATTCCTGCAGACTGTTTAAATTGTCATTTAAAGCAACACAAGAAACTAACTACTTTTTACTCTACTTTGTGTGTGTCTGTTTGTCTTTGTTTTTGTTTCTCTTTCTCTCCCGAGCCTCCCTTCTTTTTACTCTATTTGTTTCAGACAAAACCAGTTGTGACAAATTGTCACGACTGACATACTACACCAGGTGTTATCAATAGTTGGAAATGATTTTTGGAATGTGCTCGGAAATTGTCGCTGAAATCTAGCGACTTGCCAAGTTTGGCTGGTTTCCTAACCTGAAGTGTCCAGCTTCAGGGATTCACTCCATCAACTACTAAATTGCCTTCCTTTATTATATATTTGACGTTCTCTTTGTTTAGTAGAATATCTATATTGCTGGTTGGGTCCTTCGAAACAACAAGCAAATCAGCTAATTTCCCCTTTTCTATAGTGCCCACCTTATTAGCGATACCACAAGCTTCAGCTCCGAATTTGGTGGCTGAAGTAATTGCTTCTAATGGAGTCATTTCTAAAATATCCACAAGAAGCTTTATTTCAGCAATGTTTTGTTTTCCATACGGAGTGATAGCGTCCCCACATACATCAGAGCCCAGCAAAATCTTCACACCATTTTCCATTGCCCTTTTCCAACCATTTACGAGATATTTTGGTATCTCCTTTTCTGGTTCTGGTTCGGTAAAATGATCAGTCATCGTTGGAGTGATAAAGATGTTTTTCTCGGCCATCTTTTTGCAAAGTTCTTCGTCCAAATCATCTCCTTCTGCGTATTGACAATGTTCAATCGTATTCACTCCAAGTTCTACTGCTGCTCTGATAGCCCGCATATTGGTAGCATGGCACATTACTTTCAAGCCAACCATATGAGCTTCATCCATGATCGTTCTCATTTCTTCCATGCTGAAGTGCACATCCTCGAGTCTGTCAGTTTCGCTCATACCAGCACCTGTGGACACGAATTTAATGTGGTCTATATTCTGACCAATCAACTTACGGATTGCCTTGCGGATTTCCTCTACCCCATCGACTGTCCCAACAGGGGCCTCACTTGCCCCTGAGCGGCAGAGGCGCAGTCCGCAGGCCATTATTCGTGGTCCAATTATCGTTCCTTCCTCTACCGCTTTTCTTAAATCAATATCAAATTTTAAGGCTCCGCCGCCACTTCTTACTGTTGTAAATCCATAATCCAGCATTTTTCTTGCTTTAGCGACTGCTCTGATAGCTTGCAAAGACTCTGATTCAGCACCCCAGTCTGAGGGATTAGCGCTTCCGAAACCTCCGAAATGAACATGGCTATCTATCAAGCTAGGCATTAGATAAAATCCAGATATATCAATTGTCTGAATACTATCCACCAGCCTCACTGACTTTCTATTGCCTACTTCTTCTATTACACCATTTCTCACAACAATAGAGGTATCCTTTACAGGACTACCTCCATTCCCGTCTATTAGTGTTGCCCCAACCAATGCATATTCCTTCTCCAAGTTCATCTTTAACTCTTCTCCAAATTTCCTCTCCAGTCTTTGCTGAAAGGCTTTTGCTTTATAAGCATCACCTACTGGGCAACCAGGACCCCGATTCTGGCACTACACGGGACGAGGAGTAAGCTGAGTGCTGAGAATTGATTAGCTGGCTGGCTAATGACCAGTTGCGCAATCCCACTGGTTGCCCGTTATACATAACTCTTTCGTTCAATTTTGCGCTTGCTTTCTATGATCAGCATAGGCTCACTCCTCGACTGGAATGGACTTATAGCAGCTCCGCTTCGGCTCTCTTTAGAATTTTAGATATTTCCTTTTGAGTATCCTCAGGAATGGGCTCAACCTTATGAGTAGCCAGGATTTCCTTTACTTTTTCGTGAGCTACTTCGGCAATCGATTTAGAGCCCTTTTTCTGCCATGTCTCAAAGCTATCTATATCGCTGAGCCTCGACATCCACCTCTCCCTGAAATGCTTTAGTGTGTGCTTTTCCCCCAGGAATATTCCACCGGGGCCAACTTTATTAATGACATCTATGGCTAGAGTCTCATCGTTTATCTCAAATCCCTGAGCGAACCTTAGTGCATAATCTATAATCTCGTTGTCGATAACGAATGCCTCAAGGGAGGTAGTGCGGCCTCTTTCCAACCCTCCTAAGCCACGAGCAATATCAGGAGTTGTTAGCAGGTGTGTGAGGATTGTTCTTGCTTTTTCATAACCAGCCTGTGTATCCAGAAGTTTAGAAGCACTGCCGCCAGTAATTCCTATCTGACTTGGCAAGTCATGATAGTGAGCTAACTGATTAAGAGCCAGGTGGATCAGGCTACCCTCAGGGGACGGAATTGTGGTTCCTGACTTAAAATCCACAGTGCCAGCGTCAGTCGCATATACCACAGGTGCTCCAGGACTGGCAAATTCCTGGATAACCAGGCCACCGAGAAATTCAGCGTCGTTCATAACCATTGTGCCCGCCAGAGTAACAGGGCTTGTCTCACCTGTCGCAGGCATAGGGTATATAGCAGCAGGGATACCAGCTTTAGCAAGCTCTATGCTCGCTTCTGTCGCACCTTTATCGTAGCTGAGAGGAGAAAGGGTGCAGATAACATGTGAAAAGATAGGTCTTTTCCTGAGTTCTTCTCTGCCACCAACGATAGCAGCAGCAATTTCAATCTGGTATTGAGCTTCCTTGGCACTTGTGGTATCGCCTTCGAAATGTTTTCCTGAGCTCTTTAAACAGGTATACATCTCAACTATGTACCGTAGGGGTGCCGGCACATCCATGGCAGTCGCCAATGGCCAGATAAGGTCTACATGGTCGAGGGAATCGGCTATGGTGCAGCAGCGAACAATATCTTCGCTGGTCGAGTATCTATGCTCGCCAGTTTCCCAGTCCAGCATGAAAGGAGGTCCGCCCGTAGCGAGGAAATGCGCCTTTTGCTTATTTAATAACAAATCATGCTTTGGGTTCCTGGCGGCGTATGTGACAGTCTTCGGAGCCATATTCAGTGCCTCTTGGACCAGTTTCCTGGGGATGCTCGCATGGTTGTTGGTGTAATCAACTTTCGCCCCGGCTTTCTTCAATATATCGAGCGCCTGCTTGCTCAACACCCTGATACCAGTCTTCTCCAGGACTCCCAATGCAGCATTGTGAATAGCATCCAGTTCATCTTGTGATAGAAAGTTTATTCTCGGCTTACTCATTCTCTCAAATTCTCCTTTTCTTAATTTTAGATTTTGCTTAGAACTATTTTACAATTAATTTTCAACCAGTTCCTTTGTCTTCCCAACGGCAGATGGGAAGACAGTTATTCTCCACAGTACCTGAGTAAAACGAAGCGGCTCTTGAGCCCTCAGTAGAAACGGGCCAAATAGGGTCAAAGGAGTGGTACTGGCCGTGGCCAAATTGCCTTTCTATATACAGTGCTTTGGAGCTATCAGGTGAAACAGCCAACTCCCTTATTTCTCTTAGTTCATACAGGTCATCCATGGCAAAAATGTCCACATTCATTTCCTTACTGTGCTGAGACTAGTTCTCTCCGAGCTGCCTGGATAATATCGTCCAGCCCTCGTTCTACATATGCATCTAGCGGCTCAACTTCATGTTCCTTAAGTATTTTATCCACCTTTTCTCTGGCTGTGTCAGCCATACTTTTGCTACCGTCCTCGAGCCAGCCAGAGTAGCCTCGACTATTACCAACACTCTGCAGCCCTTGAGTGGGGTACCATAACTCCTGGCTACGCAGGTATTTTAAGGTATTGGGGTGCATAATAAACTGACTTTGCTGGTTCATCACATCCTGTATAGCAGAAAAACCAAGATCCTCCTGGTCATCCTGCAAATCACCCAGTAAATGGAACACCACACTCAAGATTTCGTTATCTATTGCCAGTTGTTCATAGGAAACTGTGACTGCACCTCCCAGTGAACCAGCCCCAGATAGCCAATCGCTACCTGCCATAGCTGGTAGCAGTGTAGTAGCCATCTTGTCCATCCCTGTTTGGGCATCGGCCACGAAAGCGCTGGTGTCTGGCCCGTAGACATTAGACTCCAAATTGTAGTGGTTTGCTAGCTGTACAGCGCAAGCACTGGCTATAGCTCCTTCTGGTCCTCCACCAAGTATGTTACCAAAGCGCATATCGGGGTGAGCTAACCTGGCAGCATAGGAAACAGTGACAGAGGGGTCGATCAATCGTACCAGCATCAACACTGCTAGAACTTCAGCATTTTGTTGTGTCAAAGCCCCCAGTATGGTTATGGGAGCTGTCATACCGGCAGTGGGGCAGGGCAGTGCCTGAATGGGGATTCCTTTTTTAGCCCCCCATATAGCTGCCTCTACATCTTCTTTAGGCAAAGTCAACGGACTTAACGGAGAGCAAGCAAGGCTGAACATAGGCTTTTCCCGGAGCGTTTTTTCATCGCCGGCAACGGCCAAGACCATGCGATAAATATATTGTGCTTCCGCCAGAGAACGCACCCCGGGGCCGTGGAATGGCTTGGAGGTATTTTTAAATAACTCCCTGGCTGCATAAAGCAAAGACAGTTGCGGTTCAACATCCTGGGGATAGATTATAGGAGTTACAGCGTGGATATTATCCAGTGCGTCCATGAGCTTGACCAGAGCCGCAGCATCCTGAAGAGTCGCCTCCCTTTGTTTTCCTGTTTTGGCATCAGCAATGGTAGCGACAATGCCAGTGTTATGGGCATAAATCTCCCCTGTGCCCGATTCCAGTTGCCTTCCCGTGCGGGAATGAAGCACCACACTTTTTTGTTTTATTTGGCAAAGCTTTTCCACAAGCGGCGCTGGGAAGTGAACCCTCTGACCTTCAACTCGGCAGCCAGCATCAGCCAGTATCTCGATAGCCACTGGAGAATGGACATTGACCCCAATTTTCTCCAATATGTCTAAACTCCGTTGGTGAATGCTTTTTATTTGCTCCTGAGTCAGGAGTCGCAACCGGCATTTCTGATTCATGTCAACTTCATGTCCAATCAGTTCGCAAAAGGGGCAGCTATGATATTGTTGTCCGTCATAGTTGCCCTTTCATCGTCAAAGTCCTATATGATTTCTCCATTCTCTATGACCGTTTTATCATCGAATTTCATCGTCGGTTTTGGAATCACGAAGTCTTGATGGAGATCCGCTGATACTTTACCACCGAAATGAGAGTTGTCCCCTATTGCAATATGGACTGTTCCTCTTATTTTTTCTGCCTCCAGCATATTATCAGGTTGCCTGGCATTTGGATTCGTGCCAATGCCTAATTCAGCATGATTCCTCCGGGAGAGATAGGGTTCTTCATCTTTCCCGCAGGCAAGTATATCTCTGAATCCCTCACCTATCCTACCCCCACCATTAACTTGCACTACCTGCCCATCTTTGAAAACAAAAGTCATAGTTTCTTCCAGGTTTGCAAACCATCCTTTTTTTACAACCAGATTTCCGTCTGTTGTCCCCTCCAGGGGTGCAACGTAAACTTCACCAGCGGGCAGATTTCCAAACATTCCTTTTCGTACATATATGCCATCATCAATTGTCCCTTTCCTTCCCTTTAAGCTAAATTTCAAATTTGTTCCGCTTGGCGATGTCACAATAGCATCATTCGCCTGGTCGACCAGTTTTACTATTTTCTTGCATTCCTCATGTATCTTCGTGTAGTCTGCCATCATTGGGCCTCCAGGGTAAAACATCTCGGAGGTAAACTTAGGCATACTTGCAACACGAGTGCCAGATTTTGTAGCGCTCTCTCGCGCTTCAGTGTGGGAAAGTGAGTAGCTCGTTATGGCAATCACTACATCAGCTTCCTTCATTTTCTCTTGCACTTCCTTTTCAGGCTCTACGCCATTTCTTCCCACGGATGGATACGTGTAAAACTCTACATTGCAATCAGGAAATTTTTCAGATGCTATCTCATATACCATCTTAGCAAGAAGGGACCTTTCCATCATTTGAGCGAGTTCTCTACTTTCTTTCTTTATCCACTCTACGCTGGTTGACACATCCGTAGCTACAAGTAACCTTTCACCACTTTTAACACCCATGTTCAGTTTGATCATGCTTACCACGCCTTTCTCGATTTTCCCTTTCTCTACCATGCTATATCTCCCTTTTTCCCTCGATTTATTAGCTGTATCCAAAGCTAATTTGTGAGTTCCTCAATAGGGATGTGCTTGATGTCCTTGAACCCAAAGTGAGCAGGCTCCAAAATGTTAATTCCACGCTCATTTCTAAATTGCTCTCTGGCTCTCACCCCAATTACAGCCACAGAATCACCTTCTTTTATAAAAGGATTCGGGATGGGCTCTCCAGTAGTATCATCAACCGTTATCAACATATCTGGACTTGTGACATAAGGCTTGTCATCAATCCACGAAATATGATTCTCATTCTTAAACCATATCTTGAATTTATGCCCGGTGAACTGTTTCTCCCCGGTAATTGTATGTGTCCCCCAATAATATCCTTCTTTATCCCCCCATTCTTTTTCTGTAATTATGCCTCTAAATAAGATCCACGCGTTTAACAGGGTTTTAACTTTTGTAATGGGATCTTCCCCGATTTCACGTGCCTTACGTATGGTAGAGCCAACATTCAGACATTCCGCCAATGTATTGGGAATATAACACTCTTTCACCTCTCTAACAGGTAACAAAAACCCTGCTTGGCTAACCGGTCCATACGCTGCAACGGAAATCAGTTTACCTATTCGTTCTGCCATTGCATAGCTGATAGTGCTCTCTATATAGGTTTTATTACCCCACAAATCTACACTTGCGATTGGACACAGTGGTTTGCCAAGAATACTGGGGATCGTCTGGGAAATTTCCGGAATTGCTCTCCCAGCATAATCGCCATTGATGCAAGGTAATCCAAGTGAAGCAGCAGCTGAAACAGCAACTGACGTATTAGATCCTCCCAACTCCAGTGGGATAACTGCTGATATTTTCTTATGCGTAAATTCCTCCAGCGTTTTAATAGCCTCAACTACTCCCTCCTTTCTCACATATTTTGGCTTCCCCTCCACCAGGCCAAATGTCGCCATTTCTTGTTTTACTTTTGGAGTATGAGGAGCAATAGAGCCCATCATAAAAGGACAGACAACAAGAGCTGAATCTGGAATTTCTCCTATGTCTACCCATCCTACATTCTTCCCTTTTTCAAATTCAGAGTTCAGCGCAATCAACCCATCCTTAGGTGAACCTCCTCCCCCTGTGCTGAAGAAAGTAGCTCCTCTTACGAAGTCATTAACTGCTACTTCATCTACGAAAGTATAATTACTCATTTCACTCCATCGCTTATCTTGGTCAAATCCACCATTTCTGCAAGCTCCTTATTTCAATTTCGTGGATTATGCGATAAATGCTTCCTTTGAAAACACCTCATTAACCTTCACGGGGCAACCCATAGCAGACATGCCTTTCAGAAAGTCCATGGGCTCAAGACATTCAGGTCCAATTGTCCCCTTGCTCGCTTTTCCTCCTACACACATCTTTGCACCTACTATCGCGGGTAAAGCAACATAGATGTTTATTGTTCCAAATTTTCTAAAAACCTCCAGCCTTTCCTCAGTGGTTACAAAAAGAGGGTAGGGATATGATAATGTGTATTCCATAGCGCTCCCTGATTTTGTCCCCTTCACTTTAATTACATAGCTTTTGGCAAAATCAATTGGAGATTTAGCTACTTCCTCTTCCGTGAAGAAGGCATTAACAGGAGTCCGTACTAGCTTTTCCAAAACATCCCAGGGGGAGATTTTAACGCCCTTTATGTCTATGAGTTTGTCACTGGCGAATCCTTGCTGAATGAGGCTCCCTGCTTGTATGTCTGCAGGGAATTTGAAATCCACATATTTCAGGCCTTTACCTATAAAGTATGGTAACATCGCTGCCTCTTCATGTAAGTGGTGTGCAACTAAGACTTTTCCAAATGGGGTAAAGTCATACTCCTCACGGCCACTAAAAGGAGGATATCTCTTATACTCACCATCCTCAAACACTATAGGCTCCTTTGAGTAGTCAATAAACGCTGTTTTAGGAGCCCATCCTGGGTCCCAGGCGCGAATTATATCTTTGGGTTTTTTCGTAATCGCACCACTGCATCTGAGACGGATGCTATCCAGTCGGTCGAATTTGTCGCAGGCATATTTTACCAGCACGTTACTGAGTCCAGGAGTCCCACCACACGCGATTAACGCAGTTAAACCAGCTTTCTTGAATTCATTATCCAGTTCGGGTGGTTTTCTTTCTGTTAACTGTGCCATGGCAGGATAATCCAAAGCCGCATCCACATAGTGTGCTCTGCTTCTCAAAGCGGCTTTCATTACGTTGCTGTTGAATTGGGGCGCAACCAGATTAATAATGGCATCTACGCCTTGAGCCGCCTGTGCAATTTCCTCGATCTCTCCAGCGTCGATTTTCATGGTAGTGATTTTGTTGCTTCCTATGTACTCTTTGACTTTGTTCGCTAAATCTAAATCTATATCGCCCAAAACTATCCCTGATATATCTTTGTCTCTTGATAGAATCGAGGCACATGGGCCTCCTTGCCCTCCAGCTCCTACTACTAATACTTTCATTTACTCACTCCTCCTTTATTGAATTTGTATTTTGACTCCGACTTTTTGGCAATAGTTCTGCTTCAACTCTCTTATAAATCCGGGATAGCTCCTTTTGAACATCTTCAGGAATAGGTTCAGGCTTATGAGTGGTCAATATTTCTTTAACCTTTTCTTTAGCCACTTCGTCAATTGGTTTAGACTCCCTTTTCTGCCATGCTTCAAAGATATTTCTATCGCTCAGCTTGGGTCCCCCAAGCTCTTTATAATGCTTTAAGGTATGCTTTTCTCTTTCATATTGGCTCCTTTAGTAAAATTGGGATTTGTATATGGTTTTCACTTTTTCACTC
>CAZDXE010000038.1:10059-11606 GCA_964509565.1 uncultured Dehalococcoidales bacterium
AATGCCACATAGATTAGCCCAACTCATACAATTAACCCTGGCCACAACTTAGGACCTATTTCCAAAGCACCATAAATTTTTTAGTTTTGACAATGGGTTGTGCTGGCTGACCACATAGGTAACACTGGACTATGGATTTTAGCAAGTTGTCTTTTAATACAAGATGAGCCTGAGGAGTCAGGGCAACTCGTTTATGCTTGGGGCATGCCGGATAGCTATAACTTGTCTTGTTTTCTTTTGTCTCCACTTGTTGGCAAGAACACATTGAGTATAGTGCCGATAAGTCCCATGGCAATACAGATCAGGAAAGCTATGTTGTAGCTACCGGTGATATCGAATATGTAACCGGCCAGGACAGCTCCTATGGTAAATCCAATTGAAGCGAAGGCGGTACTGGCACCTAAGATTGAGCCCAGCGAGTTCAACCCGAATAGCTCAGCCATTAGCGGCGACTGCAGCACTTCGATAGTCCCGTAAGCAATGCCGAATACTGCGGCAAACAAATAGAGCATCCATGCTTCCCTGGCTACTAAAAGCCACATGAAATCGATTGATAACAAAGCGAAGGAAATTATGAGAGCAGGTTTTATGCCAATTACATCGGACAGGCGGCCAAATGCAATCCTGCCCGCAATGCCTGCAATGCCAATAATAGCCAGAATGTTGGCAGCACTGGCTGGCGTCATTCCCAACCCAATAGCGTGGATGACGCTATGTATCATGATGATGGACAGGCAGAGAGCCCAGGAAAAAAATATCGTGGCAAACATCCAGAACGACCTGGCATGAATCGCTTCACGAAAAGAGAATTCCCTGGGTTTTTCAGCCATACCTTGTTGATTTAGTTTAGGTTCACCAGGGAGTAGCCCACAGAGTTGATTGGGAGAACGTCTCAGGAATTGGGCTGATATCATAATTGCCCCCATGCTCATACTACCTATGAGAAGGTAAGTGCTGCGCCAGCCGTAGGTGTAGATAAGCCGGCTTGCCAGTGGAGGCATAATCGATGTACCTATACCTATACCCGCAGTAACAATTCCCATCATCAATCCTCTCCTCCTGGTGAACCATCGAGGTATTATGGATGCTACTGGAATCCAGTATAAGCCGAAGCCTATGGATGCTATCACCCCATAGCACAAATATAGTTGCCAGATAGTGTTCGTCCGTGACATCAACAAGTAGCCCAGTCCAAAAAAGAAGCCACAGGTCGAGAGGAGTAGCCTGGGTCCGAATCTGTCAGTCAGTCTGCCGGCAAGTAAAAGTATAGGAATATGCAACATAGTAGCCATTGACAAAGCACCTGAGGTCATTGCCCTGGTCCAGCCGAATTCAGATAGCAATGGTTCAAAGAAGACACCGAAGCTATCCTCCACTCCTTCAGCTACCATTGCAATAACGAAGCAAGCCGCAAGTATAATATAGCCATAACGAAACCCCGCTTCAGCCTCACCCGAGTGCTGAAGTTTTTGTGCCCTCATGCTAAATTATGGCTGAGCATGTTTTTGTATTCTATGCTGTATCCGTTCATGTGAATAGCCAGCCTC
>CAZDXE010000039.1:0-11270 GCA_964509565.1 uncultured Dehalococcoidales bacterium
TACCTCGGCAGCCAGGTCATTATCCCTGATGGCGATGAAGGCTCTGCCTGACCTGGTCCTGGCTAGATTTCTGGCAAAGAAAACTGACATTGCTGTGCTTGCTGTGATTAGATAGAACTGACTGGCCTGGCTGACAAAGCTAATGCCACCAATTGAGGCTGGTGGTACTCTTATGCCAGTGAAACCGCCGGTCATGCTGTTCCAGTGATTGATGACCCAGATAATGATAAACTGGGCGGCAATGGTGCTGATTGCCAGGTAAAAGCCTTTGACGCGCATGGAAGGAATACCAAATATAATCCCGATGAGCCCCGCTACAAGGCCGGCGCAGATTAACCCTAGCAGGAAAGGAAGTTCAAATCGGTTAGTTAATATGGCGGAAGTGTAGGCGCCCACAGCAATGAAGCCAGCATGGCCGATGGATAACTGCCCGCAGTAGCCAGTCAGGATATTTAATCCGGTGGCAGCGATTATGGTGATGCCAATCAGGTTGGCGACACTTAACCAGTAATTCCCCAGGTACAGCGGCATGGTGAGCATGGCGGCTAGCAGCCCCAAAAACAACCCCCAGTGAGTTCTGGTTCGGAAAATCGCCATGTCCTGTATGTAAGTATAATTACGTGTTCCTGCTGGTAAATCTACATTCAATTTACTAAATCCTCTCTATGCGGGCTTCCCCAAATAAGCCATATGGTTTCAGAAACATAACTATGATGATGGTAATGAATGGAATGATTTCCCTGATGCCTGGCCAGGTTAATGGAGTTAGATAACCACCGCCAAGGCTTTCAGCCAGGCCGATTATTGGTCCTGCAATGATAGCGCCAAGGAAAGAATCAAGACCACCGAGTATCACTACTGAGAAAGCTTTAAGCCCTGTTTCGGTCAGACCAAAGGTTATACCACCGATACTTGACATAAGTATACCGCCGATAGCAGCTAGTGTGCAGGCTAACATCCATGCCATGGAAAAAATCCTGGTTACCGGTATGCCGCATGCTTGAACTGCTAACTGGTCATCTGCGGCTGCCCTCATTACGATGCCCATTCTGTGGTATTTGAAGTACAGAGATAAAAGAACAAAGAGAATGAGGGAGATAACTGCTGCCCAAAGGTATTCCTGGGAGACAACTGCCGTGCCTATGTGTACCGTCTCTTGTGGGAAGAAACGAGGCAAAGCTGCCACGCTTTTAGGCCAGATGAAACTTACCGCACCTTCAATGAAGAAGGCTACGCCGAGCGTGACCGTGATTAAAGACAAAATAGGTTGAGCAATAAGTGGGCGCAGGACGAATTTCTCGATCATCCAGCCTAAACCCAGTGCAAAAAGAATAACTACTGGAAAGCCAAGCCAGAGAGGAAGACCAACCTGAACCAGCATGCCATAAGTGAACCATGAAAAAATCAATACTAGTTGCCCCAGCGCCAGGTTGGCAACGCCGCTGGATTTCCAGATTAAAACAAATCCCAGGGCAATTAGCGAGTAAACCATGCCTACTGTTATCCCTGTAATCACAAATTGAAGAAGCTCAGCCATTATTTGTAACCCCCTCTGATACTGTCCTTACTTTAATGCCAGTCGTTACCATGCCTTTTCTACCATCTCTATAAGTTACTGCCGCCTCGACCTTTATATCTTTACCGTCGTTGTACATACCTTCTATTAGGTGTCCGTATCGCTTTTCGACAAATTCTCTTCTTAGTTTTCTGGTTCTGGTAAGTTCAGCTTCATCCGGGTCGAATTCTTTGTGCAGCAGTACAAATTTTCTTACCCTGGCTGGTTCGGGCAGGTAGCTGTTTACTCGCAACACGTCCTTTTGTATCAGGTCGGCAATCTCTTTTTTCTGAGACAGGTCAACGAAAGTAGTATAGGGTAACCTGTTACGCTCTGCCCATTTGCCTGCCATGGCAAAATCGATGTTTATTATAGCTGAGACGAAATTTTTATCCTTGCCTCCTATAATCATGGCATCTTTAATGTATGGACTGAATCTTAGCCTGCCTTCAATATACTGGGGAGCATATTTGATTCCTGAACGTAGCTCGCCCATATGATCCAGACGATCCATGAATACCAGGTGTCCCTTCGCGTTAATATTGACTGCATCTCCAGTATGGCACCAGCCATCCATCAAAAAAGCAGCGGTTTTTTCCGGGTTTTTATGGTAGCTGCTAAACATAGAACCACTTCTAACCAGGAGTTCTCCTTCATCGCTTATTCTGGCCTCAGTGCCAAGCGCCGGCCGCCCTACACTTTCAAAATCGATTTCACCTTTGCTATGTGAAGAAATGAGGCCAGCTTCAGTGCTCGCATAGGTCTGCCTTAATTCAATACCTATGGCATGAATCAGACGGAAGGTATCCAGGCTTAGCACAGAACTCCCTGTGACGGCGAACCTGACTTTACTTAACCCTAGCTTATCCTTAAGTGGTCTGAATAGAAATAGGCAGGCAATGTTGTGAAGAGCGCGCCAAAAAAAGTTTGGTGTTTCACCCTTGAGGTGAATGTCTGCTATTTTATAGCCCACCGGCAGAAATAGATTATAGAAGAAGCGTTTTAAGGAGTTGGCATCAAGCATCTTTATCTGAATTTCACTAACCAGACCTTCCCATTGTCGGGGGCCATATATCACGAAGTTTGGGCCAGTTTCGCGAGTGTCGTCTATAATGGTTTCTGGCTCCTCAGGAAAATTCAGTTTGGCTCCGGTCAATAGATGAGGAATAGTAGCAAAGAAACTATCACCTACCCATGCGGCAGGGAAGTTAGAAATCAAATCATCGTTTTGTTTTAGGGGATAACGACTGAGAAATCCTCTGGCCGTATTTATCAGTGACTGGTGGCTAAGTCTGGCACCCTTGGGTAACCCGGTGGTTCCTGAGGTATAGTAAATGAAGGCAAGGTCATCTCCATTGCCGGTTTCCACATTTCGCTCAAACAATCCGGCATGAATTTTCTCATATTTCTTGCCCAGCTTTATTACTTTGACCAGGTTGATAAGAATAGGTTCGTCATAGTTCTTTAGCCCCTTGGGGTTCCAGTAGATGACCTTTTTTAGTAAAGGCAGCTCATTCTTGATTTCCATGAACTTATCAGTTTGTTCCTGGTCGTTAACTATGGCGAATTTGGCGTCAGAGTGACTGGCAATATATTTCACTTCAGAAGGAATACAGTCAACGAATATTCCAGTGGCAATACCTCCGGCTGCTTGAGTGGCAAATTCCCCCCAGAACCACTCAGGTTCATTATCTCCGATAATGCAAACTACATCTCCCTGTTTTAATCCGAGGCTTATCAGCCCGAGGGAGATGTATTTTACGTTTTCATAGTAATCCTTCCAGCTATATTGTTGCCAGATACCGAATTTCTTCATGCACATAGCCGTTTGCTTGCCCCACTTTTCATAGTTGCCCTGGATAATCTGGGGGATTGTGTTCTCTTTTTCTCTCGTTTCCATTTTCGTTTTGTTGTTCACGCGTTTTAAGAAGTGCTACCTAAAAGAAAAAGGTACCTCTTGCTTAGAGGTACCCATTTCAAATTAGCGAATTAAAAATTATCTATTTAGCTAATATACACCAAGGCCTCTAAGCGCACCCATGTGCGCTCAGTAAAGACGAAGCCGAATCGCCCCCTTTTGTAAAAACCAGCTAGCACAGTAGTATTCATTAGTTTAACAATAAGCATTATATTATGATCGTTATTGTTTTGTCAAAATAAGCGGTAAGAACACCCACTGACTATCAGGTAACTCCTTTAGTTTTTGGAATACTATAGTTGAACGACGCTCAATGATTGAGTCTGGTTATGGGAATGGTTGTGCCTGTGGCTTTAGCTATAATCTTGCCATTCTGGTTAGTCACTGTTATTTCGGAGATGCCAACCCTGCGTCCGCTTTTCAGCACCCGGCACTCCGCGGTGAGTTCGTCACCAATACTAGCACTGGCCAGGAAGTGGATATTGAACTGGGAAGCTGCACTAGGATAGGCTAGAGAATTGGATGCATAGGCAAATGATTGGTCTGCCACTGCCATAATGATACCGCCGAAGATTAGTCCGTTGAAGTTTTGGTATTCAGATGTTAGTTTTATCGCTACACTGGCGTGGCCCTCGGATAACTCCACCAACTGCATTTTAAGAAAAGAAGCGATAGGTTCTCTGTCTGCATTGGCTTTCAATTCTGCCATGGCATCAGACGTTTCATTCGGTTGCTCTGTCATCTTGCCTCTTTCATTTCTTTTTGAGTCTGTAACCTGGGTTGAATTTTTGGGCAGCTTTTCGGAAACCGTCCAGAGAGCCTTCGATTGTCTTGTCATCAACACAGTAGGATATGCGAATATATCCTGGTGAACCGAAGCCACGACCGGGCACAGTCAATACTCTCATCTGTTGCAGTTCTCGCACGAAAGCAACATCGTCTTCCAATGGAGACCTGGGGAACATATAAAAAGCCCCTTGAGGTTTTGTTACCGAATATCCCATCTCGATAAGGTTACTATACAGGAAATCTCTTTTTCTCTGGTACTCGGCTACAGGAACGCTAATTTGCTGCAGTTGGCGTACTATGCGCTGCATCAAAGCTGGGGCATTGACGTATCCTAATGTTCGGTTGCAAAAGATAAAGCCATTTACTAGTTCCTGCCGCTGGTTACAGGCAGGGCTCACGGCAATGTAGCCAATGCGTTCACCTGGCAGCGATAAATCCTTGGAGTGGGAGGTGACGATAATGCTCTGAGGATGATTAGGTAAAACTGAAGGGTACTTCAATCCATCGTAGATGATTCTGCGATAAGCTTCGTCACTGATGAGGAAAATTTCCGCATTATATTGAATTTCTTTTTTGTGGAGTATTTCTCCCAGCCGACGCAGGAAGTTTTGATTATAGACAACACCGGTAGGATTATTGGGAGAATTTATGATTACTGCTCTGGTCCTGGCTCCTATAGTAGCTTCGAGAATATCAAGGTTGGGTATAAATTGCTCCCCCGGAGGCAAAATCCTGGCTACGCCTCCATGGTTGTTGACATAATTGATATACTCCGCAAAGTAAGGTGCGAATATAATAACCTCGTCTCCGGGGTTGAGTATTGTTTTTAGTACTACATTCAATGCCCCTGCAGCCCCACAGGTCATGGTAATATCCTGCATGGTAAATTTGAAACCAGTCTCCATGGAGAGCTGCCTGGCAACAGACTTTCTTGTTTCAGCATATCCTGCATTTTCCATGTATCTGTGCATTCCTGGCAGGGGATGTTCTGCTAGCTTTCTCAGTTCACGGCGAAATTCGGCAGGAGGTTCCATCATCGGGTTGCCCAGGGAAAGGTCGAAGACATTTTCTTCACCATAGCGCTGTTTGAGGGTGGTGCCTTCCTCAAACATTCTCCTGATCCAGGACCCCTCAAGCATACTTTCCTGTACTTTATCCGAGATGGGCACTTCGCATTTCCTCTCTACCTTTACGGAAGGCAACGATGTTGATTCGGCGAATATTTGGCGATAGGTGTTGGGAGATACTATCTTCCCATACCTGGGTTTCAATGGGCATAAAAACTGAGGCGCTTCCCAGCATGAATATATTGAGTGTTCTGACATTGCCCAGTTCTCTGGCATGGCGCGTGCCGTCAATGAAATAGATGCGGTCTGTTCGTTGTTTCAGGATGCTGGTTATCTCTTGATCGTTGGGGTATTGCGCGTTGCCTGTATTAACGGATGATGGTGGGAGTGCATGGTTATTGACGATGGCGATTCCTCCGGGCTGGAGGTAATAACCCCACCTGGCTGCCTCCAGCTTCTCAAAGGCGATTAATATGTCGGCTTCGCCTTTCTTGATTAAGGGAGAGTGTACCTGTTGGCCTATTCTCACATGGCTTATCACGCTGCCGCCTCGTTGTGCCATGCCCAAGGTATCCGCTTTTTTGACGTCGTATTGAGCGCTTAAAGCTGTCTCGCCTATTATGTCACTGGCTAGAATAATACCCTGACCTCCTACTCCGGCGACAAGTATATCTAGCTTCTTCATAGTGGTTTCATGGCCTCAATCCTGGATTTCAGGTCTATCGCCTGGCGAGGGCAAATTTGCTGGCAAATTGTACAGGCGTCACCTGCACATAGAGCAGCGTCAATGTAAATTTGTTCCTTTTCCCTTTGAATGGCTGGGCAGCCGAGTTGGAGACAAATGCCACACCGGTTGCATTTCTCTGTATCAATGGCCCTGGGCTCAGAGCCTTTTGGCGCGAGTACTGCACAGACGCCACGAACTATGACGACTGATAGTTCGGTACTATACAGTGCATTCCTGACAGCATTCCTCAGTTGTTGCATATCGAATGCATCGACTACCCTGACATCGCTGACTCCAATGCCACGAACTAATTGCTCCAGGTCCACTGCCCTGGTCTTTTTACCCTGTGCTGAAATACCGGTGCCGGGGTGGTCCTGATGGCCTGTCATGGCGGTGGTGCGATTATCCAGTATTACTATTGTTATCTGCCCTTCCGAATAAACGGCATTGACTAATCCTGTGATGCCGGAATGCATAAAAGTAGAATCACCAATAACAGCTATCAATTTCTTTGCTATGCCAGCTTTCTCCATGCCCAGTGCATTACCAATGCTGGCACCCATGCAGGCGCAGGTGTCCATGGCATTGAGGGGAGGATAGGCGCCCAGTGCGTAACAGCCTATATCCCCGGTTATAACCAGGGGCGATTCCTTTGCTGTTTTAACCAGGGATTTAGTTGGCCTGGAACGCTTTCCGAGCGTGCTAAGAGTAAAGAATATGCCAGTATGAGGGCAGCCGGGGCATAGCAGGGGAGGACGCTGGGGCAGTTTTACAGGCATGTCTTTCAGAGGCTGTGGCGAAACTTCAGGTAACAGCCCAATGCTGCGGCTTGCTTTTTCAATAATATCTATGTTTAGCTCGCCTGTTCTGGGGATAAATTCCTTCCCTGTAACTTTTATTCCCATAGCCTGGATATTTTCTTGCAGGAATGGGTCAAGCTCCTCTATAACCAGTATCCGGTCCACTTGAGCAGCGAAATTAAGGAGTAAATTTTTGGGGAGAGGGTAAGTCATACCCAGTTTGAGAAAGGAAGCTTGTGGGAAGACTTCCCTGGCATACTGGTAGGCAACTCCACTGGTTATTATGCCAAGGCGGCGTTCGCCCCACGATACTTGATTAAAAGAAAAGGTCTCGGCATACGTAGCTAGTTTGGTCAGGCGCTCTTCTATCAAAGAATGTCTGAGCCGAGCATAGATTGGTAGCATGACGTATTTTTCTACATCATAGTGGAAACTTGCCTGTCTGGCTAGTGGTGCTTGCTTCTGGTGGACCTTCACAACTGATTTTGAGTGTGATATACGAGTAGTAGTAAGCATCAGAGTGGGGGTACCGAATTTTTCGCTAATATCAAAGGCGTATAACATGAACTCATAGGCCTCCTGGCTATCACTGGGTTCTAGCATGGGCACTTTGGCCAGTTTGGCATAGTGGCGATTGTCCTGCTCATTCTGGGAACTATGTATTCCGGGGTCATCGGCGCAAGCTATAACAATCCCTGCATTGACCGCCATTGTCGACGCTGCCATGAAAGGATCGCTCGCTACATTCAATCCAACTTGTTTTAAAGATACCAGTGAGCGAATTCCGGCGCAGGCTGCCCCCATCGCCACTTCCATAGCTACTTTTTCGTTTGTTGACCATTCGGCGTAGATATCTTCGTGTCGAGCCAGGGACTCAAGAATTTCAGTGCTTGGAGTTCCGGGGTAAGCAGTAGCTACCTTTACGCCTGCGTGGTAGGCTCCCAGGGCCAGTGCTTCATTCCCAGACAGGAGCTTTATCATGCTTGGTAAATCATATCATAGCTTAGTTGTTGGATAAAAATAGAGAATAAATCCTCCGCTATATTGACAAATAGGTAAGCCATGCCTGCATAATATCATCAAATAACATGGCTAAAAGGAGGAATGATGTCTGTTTATCTTATGCTTACCACGCTTACTGACAATGGTAGGGAAGCTGTTCAAGAAGACCCTGAGAAGCTCAGAGAACTTAATAAAGAGGTGGAGTATATGGGGATTAAGATACTGAGCCAGTATGCTCTTTTAGGCCAGTATGACTTCGTCAATATAGTCGAAGCTCCGAGCAACGAATCTATGGCTAAACTGGCAATAAGATTGAGCGTCAAGGGAACCTTCCAAACCCTGACTCTGGCAGCGATTGCCATCGAATCTCTCATTGGTGCTCTGAAGAAACGGGAAGACCCGTGGTAACTCATTTTTCGTGCATGGCAATGTCGTTTAATATCGTTTGCTATTAAACGAACAGCCTGAGCCACATTACAGCAGCGCTGTCCTGGTTATTTCAACATTTTGTCCCATGGCCACTTCCTGCTTAATAAATTCTTCAGTAGGTTCCACGAGCCCAGGGACAAAACATCCGGTTGCCTTAATCTGTCCTCTAGCCATCAACACCGCAATCGACCCCATTGGGCTGCCATTTCTGAATGTGCCCCCATAACCACCGAACCTGACACAGCATGCGTCCTTATGCTTTTGTACCAGCTATTCGGAAGGCCACATCTGTATATTGTATTCTACCTTCTGCCCATCTTTGATGCCCTTCACAATTGCTCCTCTTTCATTGAACTCAATACAGAGAACTTCCTTAAAGGTGATATTCGGAATATCTGGGAAATACTGGTGAATGTAGACCAGTAATTCATCTGTCATATCATCTACCAAAGTCTTCCCGATTGGGCCCTTAAAAGTGAACATCTCTGGATCAGACCTTGGGGGAAGTTCCACCAACTTTCCATTCTCCACACGCTTGGCAGGAGACGTATAGTGATGTAGTAACATGCCTTCCAATGAAAAGCCCCAATATAATTGTCGGCTATGCTCTGAAGATGGAACTATATCGACGATAGACCATCTAAAGTCTACACTATCTATACTGTTTAGCCTCTCTATAGTATAATGAGCCAATATAGTGTCAGCGCCCGGTGAGTAATACGC
This sequence comes from uncultured Dehalococcoidales bacterium, assembly GCA_964509565.1. Lineage (GTDB taxonomy): Bacteria > Chloroflexota > Dehalococcoidia > GIF9 > AB-539-J10 > JAGMDB01. Next base: position 9,011 of record CAZDXE010000039.1, read on the forward strand.
ATTTGCAATCGACAGAAGCCCTTTATCCTTAAACTCATTATCCCATTCCGCCAGTACAGTTTCTACACCAAACCCGCTGCCCAGGTAGTTAACACCAATTTCCAATGCTAAAGTAGGTTCGGCGAGATGTTGTATCTCCGACAGAGTTGGGCAGGCCGGCTCTCTCCACTGAATAACTTCCCTACTACCTGCCTCTTAAATTCTATACTGAAACTTCTCCGATTCCTCATAGCAAAATCCCTTCTATCCTCCATTATAGAGTATTTTGACCTTGCCAACCCTTCCTAACCTAAAGTGTCCAGCTTCAGGGGTTTACTCCATGGGTCATATTCCATTTTCTCTTTCATATTGGCTCCTTTAGCAAGACTGGGGTTTGTATATGGTTTTCACTGTAACCCCAGTTTTGCCTGCATCAATTCCGTGTGAAGTTACTTTGTTACTCCTAAATTTCTTCCCTAATGCCGGCCAGTTTTCTAGCCAGTTTCTTTTTCGACTCGATATCTGCATTCCGTAGTATGGTCATTCGGTGGGTTTCTGGCGACCCAGCACCATGAATGTTAGAAACGATATCTCTGCTTTCAAAAGCCAGCTTTTCTATCAAGCGGAACAGGTGCACTCTGTCCCCTGTGGGCACATCCTCGGCACCTTTGAGGTATTTCTGGAGCAGGGGGCCAATTTCAGGGTTCTCAAAGTCCTTATCTGAAGGCATATCAGCCACCAAGCCTCCAGCAATCTCAATCATCATGCGGATTACTTCCTGTAGCTCTTTGCCTTCGTACAGCTTGGAGGTATTGGATAGAACCGGGTCAACCATGTAGATACCAGAGGGTGTTGGCTCGGCCTCAACTGAAGCGGCGATGGAGCAGCCATAGATTGCCTCAGTAGTCTTCAGCATCTCAGCTAATTTATTGTTGATATGTGATACCCGAGGCAGGCCGTTGTAATCAGCAGACAGGGCAGCAGCTCCGATGATAACATCACCCACACCACTCTTACAGCCCCCGTGAGAGTGGCGGTGGTAGTTGCCGAAGTTAATCACCATGGGACCTGCGTATTCATACTCGCCGGCAAGGAACACCTGCTCCCATGGCACAAAGACATCATTGAACAAAATCATGGGAGCAAACTTGCTATATTGGATGTTACCCAGGTCGCAGTCTTGAAGGGCCCTGGCTTCCAGAGTCCCCCGCCCATAGACATGAACCATCCCCTTAGCGTCTATTGGGACGGCAAAGGAGACGGCGTAGTCTTTATCAGCTTCTTGCATGGTTCTGGTGGGGATAATCAGGGCCCAGTGAGCACAGAGGGAGCCTGTCTGGTGTATCTTAGCTCCCCTAACCACGATGCCCTTGTTATCCCTGTCCACGATGTGTAGATACATATCTGGGTCAGACTGCTGTGACGGACGCTTAGAGCGGTCACCCTTGACATCGGTCACACCGCTGGCGACAGTGAAGTCGTTCTGCTGCATGTTCCTGACGAAGTTCACCAGTCTCTTGTGGTAGCTGGTACCATACTTCTGGTCGCAGTTATAGGTCTCAATACCTGCAGCATTCATGGCATCCATACCGGTGCACCGCATAAAGCAGGTGCCGATTCTCTGGGTGAGGAATTTCAGCATCCTGACCTTGGCCAAAAGATCATCCCGGCTCTCGTAGAACTTAACGAAGCGGCTCACTTCTTCATCTATTAGCCCGGACTTGGCTACGAGTTTCTTTTTACCCTCCGCTTCCTGCGCTAGCGCATAGGTTTGTGCTACCCCGGCTACCATGTGCTTGATTAATGGGTGTTCATAGGCGTTCTCGACTCTCTGCCCCAGAATATAAGCGGTTGGATGTACGTCTTTCAGAGAGTCATAGTATTCCTTGATTGTCTTCAGTGCCATTGGTCACCTCCTTCATGTGAATCAAACGTCGCCGAACCAGATCCACTATCTGTAGCGGATACTCGGCGACTTCTACACCAACCTGTCGGAGGGCAGTTACCTTACTTTGCGATGTGCCCATGCTGCCCTGGATGATAGCGCCGGCATGACCCATCCTCTTACCCTCAGGGGCACTACGCCCGGCGATATAAGCGATAACTGGCTTGGTCATGTGATGAGCTATGAACTGGGTGGCTTTTTCCTCTTGGATACCTCCCACCTCACCCACGATCACCACTAGGTCGGTATCCGGGTCGTTTTCGAAGAGTTCTAATAATTCAGGCATGTTGGTAAATACTACAGCGTCAGCGCCCATGCCGACTACTGTACTTTGAC
>CAZDXE010000040.1:0-11249 GCA_964509565.1 uncultured Dehalococcoidales bacterium
ATCAAAGGTCAGTGTCAGGATTTTCTTCAAAGAAAGTTCTAACTTTGCCCAAAAACTCTGCTGAGCCGGCATTTGATTCTCTCTCTACAAGAACTTATTATCCAAACATTATTTCATCTACAGCAATTCTGGGTGAATGTCTATCAGCACAACACAATTTACTATGTTGATAGGCGCTCTAATAATGAGCCTTTGATAGTTTAGTTTAAGGTGGTAAGATGATAGATAATTTGAAACTGAAGTTAATTGCTCTGGATGGACCGGTAGCGGTAGGCAAAAGTAGTGTTGGCCGATTACTAGCTAAGCGATTGGGCTTCTCATTTTTCGATACAGGTCTTATGTATAGAGCCTTTACATGGAAGGTGCTCAGACTAAATGTTTGCCCTGATAATAAAGAAGAACTTTCTCACCTGGCAAACATAACTAAATTTGACTTTGTTCCCTGTCAAGAAGGGTTTTTTTCAGTGCTTGTTGATGGTGAGGATATTTCCTCCAAATTACTTTGCCCCGAAATAGAGGAGAAGGTTTTTGTGGTATCGAAGGTAGCTGGTGTGCGGCAAGTAATGGTATCCGAGCAACGTAAATTAGCTCGGCAAGGAAGGTTGGTAATGGCAGGTAGAGACATAGGGACAGTTGTTTTACCCTGGGCTGAATTGAAAATTTTCTTAACTGCTTCTGTCAAAGAGAGAGCTGAGCGCCGCTATAAGGAATTACTGGAGCGGGAGAAGAAGGTGGATTACAGTATTATTCTTGCTAACTTGAAGGAACGAGATGAAAATGATAGCCATAGAGTTATCTCACCACTTAAACCCGATGCTGACGCCATAATTATTGACACTGATGGGCTTGCCTTAAAACAAGTGGTAGACAAAATATATAACCTGGCTGAGGGGATTGATAATTAAGGGTTTTTATCTGCGACTCAGAATGATATTGGAGGGGTGCTAAACCGGGTGACTCTAGCTCAAAGAGTTGTCTTAGCCATAATCAAACTCTCACTCAAACCTTTACTTTCCTGGAAAATCGAGGGTAGGGAGAATGTGCCTTTGGATGGTTCGCTTATTGTGGTGGCAAACCATGTTCATCTTGTCGACCCTATATTGCTGCAGCTTAGCTTTCCCAGATGGCTTAGTTTTATGGCCAAGCAAGAACTTTTCCGTTACCCGCTTGTGAGATTTGCTATCCGCTGGGCACAAGCTTTCTCAATACGTCGCCAGGGGACAATTGGGGATAAGCGGGAGACGATTAAACAAGCCAGAGATATACTGAGCGGAGGTCTGGTTTTAGGTATGTTCCCTGAGGGTAAGAGAAACCGTAATGGTAAGCTTTTACCTGGCAAATCAGGTGCTGCAGTAATTGCTTCGCAAACGGGGGTTCCTTTACTTCCTGTAGGCATTATTGGCACGGAGAAACTTAAGGGCATACGCTGGCTGTGGAAACGCCCCAGAATAATTATTAACATCGGGCACCCTTTTAATCCTCCTTCAATTGAAACCAGGTTAAGCAGAGGGCAAACTCGATTGTTAACTGGCCTGATAATGAATAAAATCGCTGCTCTTCTGCCGGCAGATAACAGGGGCGTCTATGGAGATTGAGAAGGCTGGAGAGCTTGGCTTGTGCTTTGGTGTGAAAAGAGCTATCGAACTATTGAAACAGGCGGCAGATAAATATGGAGAGATTGAAACACTGGGCCCTGTAGCACACAACCAGCAATTAGTGCAGGGATTGGTTAAATTAGGTATAAAGCCAGTGGGGGAGTTGGGTCAGGTCAAGGGTAAAATATTGGCAATAACTGCCCATGGAGTAAGCCCTGTGACGCTGACCGAGATTAAGGCTCGCCGTATTAGTGTTATTGATACTACCTGCCCTATAGTTCGTAAAGCACAGGACATCGCTAAGGAATTAGCTGAGGCTGGCCTTGGAGTTATTATTTTTGGGGAAACAGGGCACCCTGAGGTTAGGGGCTTATTAGGTTGGGCGAAGGGTAAAGGTGTAGCTGCACTTGATGCAAAACAAATTGTTATGGCCTCTTCGTCGTTGGGGGCGAGGCAAAATAATCTTCCTCGTCTGGGTATTATATCCCAAACAACCCAAAGATATTCTGCTTTTAGTGAGTTTATTACACAATTCGTAGCTGTTTCCCATTTTAAGATGGGGGAGTTGCGTATTGTTAACACTTTGTGTCAGGTAGCACAAAGACGCCAAGATGCTGCTGCACGCTTAGCAGAGACAAGTCAACTTATGATAGTGGTGGGAGGACATGATAGCGCTAATACCAGACACCTTGTTGAGGCAAGTTCGCATGTAGTAGAGACTCATCTAGTGGAAAGAGCAGGTGAGGTAAATAATTCCTGGCTTGTGGGTAAACGCTATATTGGCATCACTGCGGGGACGTCCACTCCGAATGAGGTTATAGAAGAGGTAGCGACTAAGCTAAAATCCCTGGGCTAGCTTTCAATATTAGCCGCGAAACACAAAGTGTCGAAGTAAGTTCAGTAGACGAGATAGAGGAAGGGTTCTAGCCGAGTTGTCCACTCAATTTTCTTCCCCCGATAAGGTGGAAGTGAAGATGAGGTACTACCTGCCCTCCTTCGGCTCCACAATTCACTGTGAGGCGATAGCCATTTTCTGCCACTCCCTCCTTTTGGGCCAATTTTGTGGCCAGGATTATCAAGCGTCCCATAAGCCCTTGTTGTTCCTCAGTGATTTCTGCCAAAGATGCAATGTGGTTTTTGGGTATGATAATCAAATGCTTGGGTGCTTGAGGGTTGATATCCTTGAAAGCTATAAGTTCCTTATCTTGATAAACAATCTCAGCGGGTATCTCACTAGCAACAATGCGACAAAAAAGGCATTCCTCAATCATGCTCACTCCCGGTTAACTTTTGCTGTTATTTCACCCGACCTGCTCACACTCATATTTTCCTGTCAGGAATTCGTAAGTAGTGCTATTCTGGATTTTTATCTTCTCACCTACTACTACTATCGTTGAGTAGCCTACGGTAACGTCGTTGTACATATCATCAAACCATTCCCAGCCTTTAGGCCAAATGCCATCCTCTGAAGGGCCTGCTTTCCCATCAATAACACCGTCGCCGTTCCCATCGATAAAGTGCATGGAGTTTACCAATTCCCTATCTCGATGATATTCGATCCTAGCGACTATGCCATTTACATTTATTGGCTCAGTAGTAACCTTAATAGTTTGTGTGTATGTATCTCCAGTACATCCAGGAAACAAAATTGTGCTCATAGCTAAAATCAAAATTACTGGCACTAAAATATGTAATTTTCCTCTCTTATTTAACACGTCAAGCTTTCTGTTCATTTGAAAACTCTCCTGTAATCTCAGTGTCTCTAAGTTATGCTAAGCTTAGTTTCATTACCATTCTAACATGTAACATTAGCTTCTTGGAAGAGAAATTATGAGATATGTATAAACTACGGGTTACCTTGATTGTCTCGCCGGAGGTGTAGCTGGTAGTTTTCTATCAATGAGTGGAATGACACAGATCAATCGAAGAAGGTTGTTGCCCGTGTTAGTGAAACAATGATGCTCATCAGGAGCGATAAAAATGGCATCTCCCTCCCGCAGGTCTCTTTCAGTTTTTGTGCTTCTAATTATGCCCTTCCCAGAGAGCACGAAGACTTCGTGTTCCCAGTTATGGGAATGATAGGGAGTGGAACTTTGTGGCTGTATCTCGAAGACGCGCATAGCGAAATTTGGTGCTCCTTCATCAGGGCCGACAACAATGCGCATAACCACTCCTGGTACCTCTTCTTTGCCCTTGACCTGTCGGTAGTTCTGAATTTGCATTTACGTACCCGTGGGTTACACTTAACTTGATAGACCTACTCCTCTTAATTATTAATTGTAATACATGGGCTTGTCAAGCTATAGTTTCTTCCAATACAAGCTGAACCTGGAGGGTAGGAACTTATAGGCTGCGGGGCAGAGATTGGCTGATGCGTTATAGGTTACAGAAATCTCCTGAGCATTTTCTTAAGAGGAGCCATATTCATACCGCTCCTCTTTTCTACTTGCAAGAGCACGGCTATATCTTCCTTATCAAAGCTTTTAGTAAACAGTGTGGCCAGGACATATATTCCATAATAGAGAATAAATAGAATAGCCAGCACCCACCAGTTGATAGTGAGAAAGTACTGGGCGATAACCTGGATAAAGAAAGCCAGTGGCACACAAATAATAATGGGCTTGAGCAGATTTTTGCTCAATGGTTGGGCTCGGTATAACAAGTAAAGCTTTGTCGTGCGAATGATATTTGCCAGAATAAGAGATGCTGCTGAAGCAATGGCGGCACCGACTATGCCCAGTGGTGGGATAAGGAGGATATTGAGAACTATATTCAGAATAGCTGCAGTAAGTGTAGCCCACATCAGAAAGCGAGGATGGCCTGTGGCTGTCAGTGTAGCAGCGTTGGGGCCCAGCAGATTGCTAATAATGTAACCGAAAGATAGAATTCTCAAAGCAGCAACAGCTGGAATATAGCTGGTACCAAAGAGGAGGTTGATGACTGCTCCAGGCAACAGAAATAGAACCAGAAAAATGGGCAGAACTATAAACATAAGCCACTTGGTGGAAATTGTGTAGTTTCTCTTCAATTCAGGCAACAGATTCCGTGAATGTAATCCGGTAGTAATTGGAGTATAGATTAGAATTAATGCTGTGAGGGGTACAGAGATAATTTGTGCCAGTGTATGGGCAGCATTGTAAAGCCCGACTATTTCGGGCGTCTTAAAATAGCCCAGCATAATAGTATCTGTCCAGGCTATTACCATATGTAGTACAGCAACTCCCATAAGTGGCAGGGAAAATAGTAGCAGCTCTTTTGTAATTGGCTTAGTACCTGTGGGATCTGTAGAGGCAGTTAGCTTAGGCAGCTTTCTGGTGGTGTATATAGCTAAGGCGGCGAAGGTAATAATAAGGGTTGCCAGGTAGCCATAAAACATAGTGTTGAAAGGCAGATGAAAAATGATGGTAGCAGCTAATATAACTATGAAAAGAATGTTTAGTATTATGTAACGGAAGATTATCTGTGGTTCTACACGGTCAAAACCACAGAAGATGCTAGTGAATACCTGCATCAGCGCAAAAAAGGGAATGCCCACAGAAAATATCTTTAGAGGTAGGACTAAATCGGGGGCGTGGAAGAGTTTCACAGCAATGCTTTCAGCAGTGAAAAAAATGGCCAAACTGAAGGCAATGCTGGCGACAGAAGATAATTTAATGGAGGAGGATATGATTTCATGGATTTTAGATGTATCCTTTTTGCCACGAAAATAAGCGATATACCTGGTAGCACCTCGATGCAAACCTAGACTGGCCAGTATTACGGCGATGTTCAGTATAGCTAATGCTATTGAGAAAATGCCATAATTAGCCTGCAAACCGTATCGGGCAATAATAATCAGGGTAATGAAATGAAACAATAACCCTGAGGTCACGCCAATCAATGCAATGCCAGTACCACGAGCTATCTTTCTTAGGGAGTCATCCGGAGGTTCAAACACAATGATTCTTGCTGCTGTTATGATTGGCTATTTTATAGATTACCATGCCAAAGCCTTATGCTATCGTACTAATTCTAGAGCCTAAAAGCCAATCCAGATCAATATAAGCTATTCCATAATAAGGGAGATGAGAGTTTTTCCAATAACTATTCCGCAAACTAGGTACTTATGTTAGCATAATGGCAGAAGGAAATGTCACTACCAGACAAAAGCTAAGCAATCTTCGGTGGAGTTGAGGGTTGCTTCGTGGTTGGCTCTTTCGCTTCGCTCAGCTTTTTGGCTCGCTATCGTGGCGGCAACTCGTTTATTATTAGGGCACACAAGTGATCATGAGCGATAGAAATTTTCAAACAATAGAACAGGTCAGGCAATTTCTGGGAGGTAGTGAGGCGTTTTTCTTCAGAGCGCTATCCATGGGAGAGAGATACAATTGGATAGATGATAAGACGCAAGGCTCAAGAGAGCGGAGAAAGGGGTGATACAACGATATAGGGAGAAGATTACGAGCTATTCTCGTATGAAGTTTCCTCAACGGCAGCACAGTCACCTCCCTGCCCACTAAGTGTTTCTACAGCATGAGGAAGAGCTGGCAAGATTGACTCAAGGCATTCACGAGCTGCTTTAGGGCTACCTGGCAAGTTAGCAATCAAACAACTCCCACGAATGCCACTGACCGCTCGGCTCAACATGGCATGAGGCGTCTTTTTCAGGCTTTCAGCCCTCATTGCCTCAGCAAACCCGGGAGCAATTCTATCCACTACTGAAAGGGTAGCCTCAGGAGTAACATCCCTGGGCCCAAGGCCAGTGCCCCCTGTAGTAATGATAATATCCAATTTATCTTCATCCACCCACTCAGTTAGCTTATCAGCAATAAGGTTTTTATCGTCAGGAACAATATCGTAATTTACAATATGTACACCCGCACCAGAAAACATCTCACGAATAATTTCGCCACTTCTATCCTGGCGTTCGCCACGCCAACCTTTATCGCTAACCGTCAATATTCCTACTCTAAACATGTTTCCTTATAATATATCATTGTGGTGAGCCGCTCACCTATCGTTACCCTGAGCAAAACGAATAATCCTTTTGCGATGCTTGCATCAAAGGCTACCCACTGCATTTCAGGGCTTTGGCTCAGAGTTGATGCTTGAGCCAATTTCGCTCTTCATTGAAATATCAAGGCTCCTCACCTCTCCAACACCTTTCAGTGTTGAAACCATAGCTAATAAAGCTTTAGCAATAATATCCTTTACAAAAGGTTTTATAAAAACCTGTTTACCATTGATAAAAAGAGATGTATCGCTCTTGCTTTGTGAGATAAATTCCTTTTCTATGAAATCGGCTATTGCTGAGATGTCAGCGACTGAAAACTGAGGTACATCTATGTCCAGAAATTCATCAGTGACTATAGCAGAGAGCACTTTGGAGGGGCATGCTAAATCACTCCCCAGTTCTTTTCTGTGTACCTCGACCTTAGGAGCTTTGCCTTTTTTGAATCCCTCAATCAGAACCAAGTCAAAATCACCGCCAACAACTCTCAAAATCTCTTCAATGTTGGGATCATGTTCTACTCTCTTGACAAGGACAAGCCTGTCAGGAGAGCTAATAACTACAGCATCACTGCCCGCTTCGGCAAATTTCCAGCTATCTTTTCCTGGCTTATCTATATCTATTCCACTCGGACTGTGTTTCACGGTAGCCACTCGATAGCCTCGTTTTTTGAACTCCACAATCAACTTCTCAACAAGAGCTGTCTTCCCAACTCCTGATTTACCCACAATAGAAACAACTGAACACATTTTTAGTCCTCCAGTATCAAATTTTCGCTCCAATTCAACATTTGCACTTTAACTATATCCCCAGCCTTAACTCCTTTTGTATTTTCTGGGATAACAGCCAGTCCGTTTGCTCTTGCCATCGATGTAAGAATTCCTGAACCCTGTGGCCCTGTAAGATGAGCGTAATATTGCTCGCCTCGCTTCACAACTATTACCCTGGCAAAAATACGGCGTCCATCAGCGTTTCTCACATCATCCTCGATAATTGCTTGAACCCATGGCTTGGCAAAATTTTTCTTCCCCAACATCTTTAGAATAGCTGGGCGCGCGAATTGCTCAAAGGTAATCATAGAGCTAACCGGGTTGCCTGGCAGCCCTAAGTGAGGTATCCTCTTTTCTCCATTTTTAATCACACCAAAAGCAGATGGTTTCCCTGGTTTCATGCACACCGTCCAAAGGGCAATCTCCCCACGTTCTGCTAAAACATTCTTCACTATATCGTAATCCCCAAGAGATACACCACCAGAGGTAATAAGCATATCAGAATCCAGCCCCGCATCGAGTTTTTCATTGAGCGAGCAAACCGAATCACGTCCTATACCAAGGATTTTAGGAAGCCCCCCATAACGCAGGACCTGAGCAGCAATGGAATAGGAATTACTATTATAAATTTTACCCGGAGACAACAGCTGCCCAACATTCACAAGTTCATCGCCCGTAGCCAGAACAGAAACAATCGGGCGGCGTATAACCAGAACAGTAGAATATCCCAGAGAAGCTAATATGCCTATTTCTGAGGGGTGCATTATAGTTTCTTTTCGCAAAGTTAGCGAATTCCCGGTAATATCCTCTCCCCTACATCTAACGTTTAATCCTTCCCTCGCCTGACACAATATGCCAATCTGGGACAGATTACCCCCGGATGATTTTCGCACCACTTCGTCGCTATCTTCAAACCGCACCACGGAATCAGCCCCATTGGGTAATGGCGCTCCTGTCATAATACGAATTGCCGTTCCTGGTTCGACTTCTCTGCCAGCCAAAGAGCCAGCAGCAACCTCGTCGATAACAGTAAGAACCTTCGGCGACGATTCGCATGCGCCACACGTGTCTGCAGCCCTTACGGCAAAGCCATCCATAGCAGAATTATCCAGTGGGGGAATATCGATAGCAGAGTAGATATCTTCAGCCAGAACCTGGCCTAAACAATCCAGAATAGGTTTCTCTTCAGGTTCCAGAACCGCGAAATAACTTAAAATCTCCTCTAAAGCTTCTTCAACTGAAATCACAGGACTAATTATAGTCCAGCACCTTCTACTTTTGCCAGTTTAAATGCTTGCTCACAACTGCGTTCATTAGGTTCTAAGATTTATTGCTAGCAATGGCATAATCAACCCTGCTCCACATTAGCCTAGAAGCACTGTTCAGATAAGCAAATTGGACATGGGGAAGCGGACCTCTAAAAAAGGGGCTTGCCAAACAGCTTCGGCCAGTTGAAATGCTTCAATGTGTGTTTTTCCCCAAGGAAAATTCCACCAGGGCCAACCTTATCAACAACATCTACTGCCAGGGTCTCATCATTCACTTCAAGCCTCGTATGCCTTCTTGTAGAGCTCAAGGTATTCCTTCTCCTCCGCTTTCCTCGGGTTGCTATCAGCAGAGACGTTTCGGGAGGCTCTTCTTGCCAGTTCAGGAAAATCAGATTCTTCTACATACCCCAGGTCTTTTAGCCTGGGGATTTTCAGATTAGCACAAGTCCTGCGCATCATTTCGACACCTTTCATAGCTCCCTCTTCCAAACTCAGGCCCACGATATCCACTCCCATAGCCCTTGCAACATCAGCATGCTTTTGCGGGTTCGCAGCTATATTGAATTCGGTGACAACCGGCAGGAATATGGAACATGCTATGCCATGTGGCGTATCGTAAAGACCTCCCAATGATTCTGCCATGCAATGTACGCCACACGTATCAGCATTAGAAAAAGCATACCCAGCCAACAGGCATCCCAATGACATTTGGGTTCGCGCCTCTATGTCGCTTCCATTGGTGAAAGCAGCCCCCAACCATCTGGCGATAATGGAGATAGCCTTCAAAGCAAAAATATCCGTCAGCGGATTTGCTGGAACGGAGGTATATGCCTCTACTGCATGGCATAGAGCATCCATCCCTGTAGACGCTGTAAGCAACGGAGGCGCTGAAACTGTCATCGCAGGGTCAACCAGGGCGACGCTGAAGGCTATCTTAGCATCCTGAATACACTCCTTAACCCTGGTCTCAGAATTAGTTATTATGGCACACGTTGTCGCTTCACTTGCAGTCCCCGAGGTGGTAGGGATACCTATCAATGGAACTGGGTACTTTTTAAGTTTATCAAATCCAAACCAATCATTAGGCTCTCCTCCATTGGTCAGGATCGCCCCGACACACTTGGCAGTATCCATTACTGAACCACCACCCACAGCCACCAGTACATCCGCACTAAACTCCCTTGCTACAACCACGCCTTCAACACAATCAACATCCCTGGGATTCGGGGCAACTTGACTAAAGAATGCTGTTTCTATTCCCCTGGCCTCAAGATTTTTCCTGATCGGCTCTACAAGGCCTGCTTTAACCACACCCGGGTCAGAAACAATTAATGCCCTCTTGCCAAACATCATTGCTTCTTCGCCTACCCGTTTAGAAACCCCCACTCCGAAGACAGTTTTCCCAGGTGGCACGAAACTAAATTCCTTCACCATTCTCCTCCTCCTTTCTGTAATTTCTGTAACTATCGCCAGGTTATTTCAATTACGGCTGCAGGCTCCAATGTCTATATTCTCTCATACTTTTTGGTATAGAAGGCTTATCCTCCATAATATCCCCGTCCTTAAGTAATTTTTGCCTTGTGAGTTTCGCTCCCCTCTTCCCATATTCATCGAGATACCTCTTTGGAGACACACTGGTTGTTTCAATCGTAATTGCTCCCTTCGAGGGTATTTCTCCATGTTCTAACATCTGAAGTGACACCGAACATGCCACGCCAACATACGATCCGTATTCCATTGACGAAGTTACGGGTTTACCGTCGAAGAATGGGTAAGGTAACTGACTATGATATACGCTTCTTTTGCCCATACCATTCTTATATCCAGTTATCTCCACAGACAATATACACTGAGGGTTAAATCCAATCTTCTCCGCCAGCTCATAGGGATCTTCCCACTTCTCTACGCTTTGTCGTTTTATGTGCTTCATAACAACTTCAAATGGTGATACCTTAACTCCGTTGATCTCAACTGGCTCTGCTTCGAAGATGCCATCCTCCAATAAAGTCCTTATGAATCTCGTCCAGCCATAATGCCATATTCCTCTGACTACTATCCGTTTTACCCTCTTCTCTTTTATTATTGGGACTAAAGGAAGAGTCGCGGGTTCCCAATGCATTATGATATGCGGTTCTTGTTTGCCTATAGGTTCTGGAAATTCAAATTCCTTAGCCAAAGCGAAAGGGGGAAGATTACGGATAATTTTGCCTTTTTCCCAGTAAACCCTTGCATCTGACCTGGGATCATATTCGCCAACGACTGTGTCCGCAAGGCCAACGGTACTATGGGTAATCGGCCTCCACATGCCCCAGTATAAATTAATATCATCTATCTCATCCATTTCCTCACACCCTAGCATTGCTATTTCGCACGTAGTTGCGCATCCACCGTTCCCTATGAGAATAGTTTTGCCCATTTTCTCCAGAGCGGAGGAATAATATGCTACCTTATCCAAACCCTCTACCATGTTCAGGCTCACACCGTTTATTCCCACTTCCTTTGCAGCATCCATGAAGTTGTATATATACTTATAGGGTAAGCCATCGACAACATAATCAGCACCTTTCAATGCTTTAACTATTTCGTCTTTCTTAGAGGCGTCCAACCTGACATACGAAAATCTCTT
>CAZDXE010000041.1:0-10911 GCA_964509565.1 uncultured Dehalococcoidales bacterium
AAGCAGCAGTATGGAAGGCTACCGCGAAAAACCTCTCCCAAAATCCAGCCAGTGCCATGAAGCCGCCAGTTTGCACTGCTTCCCATGTCCACCCGGAGGCGAAGATAGTATTGTGTGCCCACTGCGCTTCAAAGATGCCGAATCCAGCTCCAGCCACAGCGCCGATAGCCAACCCCAGTTTGGGGTCAATATTCTTGCCGCTACGCCACCAGTAAACAACCACTGGTACCAGCTTGGAGCCTTCCTGAACCAGCCCACTGAGGAGTATTTGGGGTATCCCGGCAAGCAAAATCCAACTTAATAGAATTTCCTCACTCCAGAAGTGATTCAATGCTTGTCCTGTCCAGGCCTGTAGAGGAATTTGAATAAAGCTAACAGCAGCAAGAGTTAGAATGGCGCTACTTACGAGAACCACCCAGAGCCAGGGTTTCTTAAAGAGTGGCGGCCAGTAGCCAGTCAGCCAAATCGCACCGAAGGCTATGGCCAGGCCAATTCCCCATGCGCTAGGATTCTGGAAGAAAGAGGCGAAAAAGCCAACTATGTACTCTATCATGAACTCCTCCTGCATTTTAGATTGGTTTTTATCAAGATTGTTTTGCTCATGGTTTCAGATCAATCAGCTTACTCTTGTTTCAGGGTAGGTATGCTATTCTGGAAGGTGGTTTTTCATGTAGCTCAAACTCTATTCCAGCTTCTTTGAACAAGTCTTTGAAGGAATCGTCGGCATAGTTGCCAAAGGTTACGAAGCGTTTTATTTTGGCGTTCACCAGCATCTTGGCACAGAGTATACATGGTGGGTGTGTAACATAGACCGTGGCTCCACCGAGACTAATGCCGTGGAGCGCAGCTTGTATGATTACGTTTTGCTCCGCGTGAATTGCACGGCATATTTCATGTCTGGTTCCGGATTCGATATTCATCTCATCCCTGAGGCAGCCAAGCTCAAGGCAATCTTTAAGGCCGGAGGCAGCGCCATTATAGCCAGTGGCTAATATGTGCTTGTCTCTCACTGCCACAGCGCCTACATGGTGTCGCAAACAGGTTGAACGTTCCGCTACCACAGTAGCTATCTTGAGGAAGTATTCATCAATAGCTGGTCTAGTTCCTTTTTTCATTTCAAAGCGAATATAACCTGCTTCGTCTCCTTCTCCAGCCTCTTCAGGGAAGCTTCGTTTATTATGATAAAGTTAGCCATAACAATTGGCCCAGCCTTGTTGATGTTCTCTATCTCCGCCTTATCTCGGCTGGCCGCCTCCTCATATGTCAAAGGCCGTTTTGCTCTATTTACAAGCCTTGCATGCCTGGTAGCCTGTGATGCCCAGATAGTAACTGCAATGAATCTTTCGCCATAGCGGTCTTTCAATAAAGTATATTCCTCCCATGAGTAAAGCCCGTCCACCACGACGTCTGACGATTTCAGCGAGGCATCAATTCTGGGCAGGTTCAATCTGGCATAGGCTGCCATGCCGTGTTCTTTTCTTAATTGCTCCCTGACATAACGTTCATTCTCCTCGTTTAGCTCAAGCCCCCTGCTCTTGATTTCTTCTTCCGTGATGTCTCCAAATCTTATTTTCTTGAAACCATTTTTCTCAAATATTTTAGTTACTTCTGATTTGCCCGCACCTGCCATACCAACAATTGCTACCACTTTCATTGCCTACACCCATTTGATATGGGTAGTGCGATTGCTTCTATTAACAACATTTCTGTAACTATTATAGAGAAAGACTTCGGGCTTTGGCAAAGATTTTTTAACGAATTAAGGAGAGCAGTATTCATGCAATTGATTTCCACCACAATAATATCGCAAGCTCAATAGGCAGAAAAAGCAGGGCTACCAGGCTTAACAGGGTTATATATGTGCTGGTTATCTTGTCATTCAGGTGAAAATATCTGACATATGCAATATTACTCATTGCTGGCGGGGAAATGCTTTGAATGACTAGAGGGATTTTAGTTATAAGTGGTAGAGGCATCAAGGCTATAATTATTGCACCGATTGCTCCGCCTCCAAATCTGGCGGCGATTCCTCTTCCCAGTGCTACTTCTCTCCATTCATCTCGTTTTGGAAAACGGAAACTTAATCCCACTAATGTCAGCATTATGAACATGGTAATATCTCTGAAGATGCTCAAGACAACAATGTCGCTTGTTGGGACGTTTCCAACAAGCACGCGCAGGGTTAACCCTAACAATATGCCCAATGTTGGAGGGAATAGTAATACTTCTTGAGCGACTTTCCATACTGATTTTCCTCCATCTGAACCGAAATGTATGCTAAGTGCTACTCCCAGGCTATTTCGTAGAATAGCTTGAGTGATTATGAAGATGGAGGCAGCTACCAGGCCCTCCGTGCCTACAACTCCGATAATTAGGGGGAAAGGGTAGAATAGGGCATTCATGAAAGTGAGGGCAATGAGTTCAGCTCCTTTTTCCTGGTTAGAAATGTCTGTCCTGGTTCGGATAGCCGTCCAATCGAGCAGTAACGAGAATATGCAAGGAAGGGTTGATAGTAATAAGATGTAGCTCCAATCTATTGCATGGATTTCACTGATATTTAGCATGACAACAACCAACAAAACAGGACTGAAAATGTTTACTCCAACGAACGTGAGCCATTTTCCTGCCTTATCGGCATTGGGCCATCTTTGTAAGATGAAGCCTGCTGTAATACCACCATAGATTGTTGCTATCCTGATTGCTAACTCTACTAAATAATGCATTGAACAAAGAACAATATAATTTTTGGGTCAATATTTCAATACTTCTTTCAGTTCAGTGTAGCTTCTCATTGAGGCTACTTTGTTTAAGAAATACTTAAGTGAAGGGCTTTGAGCTCTGAGTTGCTGAAGATCTTCGTAGATTGGACTAATTGAAGCTGGGTCATGGCCATAGATGCTATGGAATGCGAAGTAGGCCTGATTCAGTTTCCTGATGTAGTAGCCATGTGCTATAAATTTTCTTCTTCTCTCCTCCATGTAATGCTCTGCTTCTTCAATTTTTCCTTGACACAGGTATTGATCCACAATTTTGCGGGTTTCTCTCATTTCAGCATCAAAATCGAATTCTGGAGCATCGTGGCTTACTTTTACGTCTTCCTGGTTTTTGTAGTATTTTGTGTAGACCTGAGAGCCGATTTCTCTGCTAACCATGCCTGCCAGAGTTTCGTTCATGGTTATCACGTCGGGGTTGTCTTCAATGCCAATTGAGTCAAGCAGATAGAGAAACCCTAGTGGCCTGAAGGCGAGGTACTGGTGAAGCCATTCCTCTGTTGCCGTATTGATGGTGTAGGCTAGAGCCATATTGTCACCAACTATTGGTGGGTAAGTAGCTCCAAATCCTCCAAGTTCTACCACAAGGGAAGATAGGCCTAATTTGTCAAGTTGGGTCTCAAGTTTCTCCATCTCTTCTATGCTGAGTTCCTGCCGCAGCATCATTCTGCCCGAATAGGCTATCTTATCTCGCGGTGATATTACCAGCAAATGTGGTGGTTTTTCCAGACTGAAGGCGATGGGTGGGAATCTGGTTATGTCATTATCTGCCAACACACTCCCTATTTGGTTATGCAGTATCCTTGCATGGGTAGTTTTATCTTCCCTGCGGAATAGTTCTTGTGGTAGAGAGGATAATGTGTGTAGCTCCCATGAAACGAAATTAAAAGCGTATGGTTTGGCTATCTGTCGCCATTGGTGGCAGCTATCTTTTTTGTGTGCTATACCTACGGCGGCAAGAGGGATTGCCACCAACAGTGTAATAATGATGCCTGTAAGAACTACCGTCCGCCAGTGCAAATTTCGCATATCTTGTCTGAGAGAATTCCAGAGACTTGTTACTAAACGATGCCGACCCCGATAATTAATTGCTATTCATTATATCAATGGTGAGCGTTGGGTAAAAGTGCGTTCACGGTATTTCTCATTGTCTCTCTCATCTGCACTTTTCCTAGAAACACATATGGCGTAGAATACCTTCGGGAAGTAGAGGAGTGGACTTTGGAGGCACTAAAATAAAACAGGAAATTGAAGGGGTGTTTCGGGAATGATAGAAAATAGGATGTCTTTTGGATGACTTTGATAACTTGAGAAATTCAGAATAGAGAGTAAATGATATGGATATAAAAAAGGGGAGATTTTTCTATGGTTGGGTAATAGTGGGTGTGGGTTTTTTAGTGAACTTTGCTATAGGAGGGTGTGTCTTTTATTCTTTTGGCATATTCTTGAAGCCGATGATAGCTGACCTGGGTTGTATGAGAGGTGAGGCAAATATAGCCTTCTCGATAATGATGATTGTGCAATGTATGATTGGCCCTGTGGTTGCCGTTGCACTGTCCAAGTTTGGAACAAGGAGAGTGTTGTTGGCTGGTACAGTTACGATGGTCATTGGGCTCTTATTATTGAGTAGAGTCGCACAGCTTTGGCACTTATGGTTGGTTTTTGGGGTTGTAATAGGGATGGGGATGGGCTTCGGGACATTTCTTCCTACGGTTACGATGGTGAATTTTTGGTTTGTAAAGAGAAGGTCTCTGGCAATGGGCATTGTCGTATCAGGAGTTGGGGTTGGGACATTGATACTTGCTCCTGTGGTTGCTTACTTGATTGATTCCGTTGGCTGGCGAACATCCTGGTTAGTGTTAGCAGGGGCAATGCTGGTTTTCGCTGTTATTCCTCCTCTTATCTTCGCTAGAAATAGGCCTGAGGATGTAGGGCAGTTGCCAGATGGTGTTGCCACTATAGCGTCAACTAAGCAGGACGTAGCTCCCTTAAAAAGGGGAGTTTATGTCACACCTGTGGAGTGGGAACCCAGGGATGCATTGAAAACGCCCACACTATGGCTGCTAGCGGTGTCCGGAGGCGCCAATATGTTTGCCCTGAACATGTTGAGCGCGCATCAGGTGGCCCATCTTACTGATATGGGAATACCCACACTTGTTGCAGCTGGAGCCCTGGGGATATTAGTTGGTGTTAGCACCTTGGGTAGGCTAACAGGTGGTGTACTGGGGGATAGAATAGGGCCAAGGTATTTGATCGCAATTGCTTGTTTAATGCAGGTGATAGCGCTGATTATTTTCATCAATGCACAGACCATGGTGTGGGTTTATGTATATGTGCTCTTATTTGGGCTTGCATATGGGGCAATATTAGTGCTGCAGCCAGTAATCATGGCTGCATACTATGGTACGAAGGCCTTTGCTCGACTTCAGGCAATAGTGATATTTATTTGCGCTCCTATTTTAGCTGGTTCTCCTATGCTTGGCGGATATATGTATGATGCTACTCACAGTTACGCGATTCCTTTTAGTATATGTGCGGGCTTTTGTGCTGTTGGTGTAATATGTGCTCTCCTGGCTCGGCCTCCAAAAGCATTGAATCCGTATCTAAACCTTGATAGCAGTGTTGAAAAAATTCATTGATAGGGGGTAAACGAAGATGTGTTTACTGATTCGTTTTTGTAGAGGGAAACGAAAGGCAGAGAAATACTGGCGTGAATCTGACGTTCGAGAGATAGCAGATTTAGGAGCAACGAAACATCTCGCAATATTACCTCTCGTTGACTGGTATACAAGCGGCGAAGGCTTGAAGGGTGAAGCTGGCGTTTCCTATCTCATTAAAACTGATACTAGCTCGATTCTGTTTGATGTAGGGTATAACGTTGAGCAAAGTGATCCATCACCTTTATTGCGTAATATGAAGCGGTTGGGAGTTAGCATGGATGATTTCGATACTATTGTAATTTCGCATAATCATTGTGACCATGTAGGGGGAATGAGGTGGGGGAAAGGTAAGTCATTTTCTTTGACAACCCATCAAGTTAATTTGGAAGGAAAGGTAGTTTATACCCCCATACCGATGACTTATCCGGGACTTAACCCTATTTGCACAGAAGCTCCAACTGTTATTGCAACGGGAGTTGCAACTATCGGAGCGATACCGAACCAGGATTTTTTCCTGGGCTGGATACTGGAACAGGCGTTAGCGGTTAATGTCGCGGGAAAGGGCATTGTACTTATTATGGGATGTGGCCATCAGACTTTGTCCAAAATTATAAAGCGTGCTGAAGCATTGTTTGAAGAGCCGATTTATGGTGTTATTGGAGGTCTTCATTACCCGGTCACGGATTCACGAGAGAAGATGATGGGAATCAAGATGCAGAAGTATGCTGGCACGTGTAGGCTACCATGGAAACCAATTACAATGGGGAATGTGAAGGAATCCATTGATTATTTAAAGAAGCTGAATCCTGGGGTTGTGGGACTTTCTGCTCACGATAGCTGTGATGCCAGTATAGCAGCATTTCGTAACGCCTTCCCGAATGTCTATAGAGATGTCAAAGTGGGAGCAGAAATTGACATTGGAAGCTGAGCGAAGCTCCTTTCAAAATTTAATCTATTGAAGGAACTATCAATAGAGGCTAATTTGTAATTGTGCTAGGTGATGTGTTGTGGAGATGCGCTAAACTCGATTGAGTCGATTCAGAATATACTTCGTTATATTTTTCGTTTAGTTAGTTTTTAGAGGATTGTGTCCCTGTTTTTGAATAGAGATAATTAGAAGAATCTATTAAAATCTTAATGCCGCTAGTTAGTGGTGATGTTGATAATGTAATAACTAGCTGATATAGTGGAAATAACAAGTAGTGAAGGAGGTTGATATGAGCTATGTGGATATACTTAGGAAGGCTGAATATTTCGAAGGGCTTAGCGATGATGATTTTGGATTAGTAGATAGGATTTGCCGCGAAGAAAGTTATGATAAAGGAGCAGTTATTTTCCATGAAGGCGACAAAGCCAAAAGCCTGTATGTGGTAAAAGAAGGAAGAATATCTATCGAGATAAGAGAGGCGCAAGCTAAACCATTGCTTGTGCGTGCTGTTTCTGTGGGTGGAGCTTTTGGTTGGTCTGCCTTGGTGAAACCACATCTATTTACGGCCGGAGCAGTATGTGTGGAAAAGACCGTAGTCATTGTTATTGATGGTGCTGAAATGAGTAACCTGTGCCGAACTAATACTCGCTTTGGAGTGGTTGTGATGGAAAATCTGGCTAAGCTTATTTCTTCGAGATTGAAAGATTCTCGAGAGCAACTAGCAATTGAAAAACGGCCCTGGTAAATATCTACTTGGGTTGATTGAATTTTGAGTGTTACGTCGGAGGCTGGCAATGAGGGCAGAAGTAACTGCCTCGGCCTCGCACTAAAACTCGCTGAAGGGGTGTGCTACAGATAGTGCAAATTTCACCATATCTGTGAGCGACCTTAAAGTTGAGTTGGGCTGTGCCAAGATGCCCTGAGGGGCGAGTGTAGGTATCGACGCTGGCACCTTTGTCGGCGATGGCTGACCGCAGAATTCCGCAGGTGCAGTGGTGTAAGATTTGTATTTCTTGGAGCGATAAGGCATCTGCTTTTCGTAAAGGGTTAATTCGAGCAGCAAAGAGAATTTCATCGGCGTACATGTTGCCAATCCCTGCAATGAGATTTTGATCGATAAGAGCTGCCTTTATAGGGATGTGATGTCTCTTCAATATCTTTGCTAGAGTGTTGGGAGTGAAAGTCTTATCCAATGGCTCAGGGCCTAGTTTGCCCACCACTGTGTCAGCATTTCGTACGAGGTATAGTATTCCCAGTCTACGTCGATCACTAAAAACGACTTGAATCCCGTTGGAGAAGTTGAAGGCTGCCCTGGCATATGAGTCAATTCTCTTGGGGTTTACAAGCAGGACGCCGGTCATCCTTAGGTGCATAATTAATACTTGTTTGCTGGTTAAATTGAATAGGAGATATTTTCCTCGACGGTCAATCTTTTCTACCTTCTGCATGATTAGTTGGTGGCAGAATTCCTTAACAGGAGCATTGAGTATTATTTTAGGATCAAAAATTATAGCCTGAGTGAAATTTTGTCCACGCAACCATGGTGAAAGCTCATTTTTGATTGTCTCTACCTCGGGTAGTTCAGGCATTTTCTCAAAGGGTACACCAAAAAGGAGATCGAATTCTAGACCAAAAGTGCTATTTGAATTGTGTGCTTACTGATGCTAGAATGTGTCTTCCGGTTTAGTGCTAGAGGAGAGGTCAATTTTCTAGAGAAAATGCCAAAGCGATTAGAAAAAATATTTAATGCTTACCATGGTGAAAAAGGAACTTTAGTTCCCATTTTGCAGGAAATTCAAGGAGAGTTTGGATATCTCCCTGAAGAACTGTTTTCTGAAGTTGCTAGGTTTTTGGGAATATCCCAGAACGAAATTTATGGAGTCGCCACCTTTTATACTCAATTTCGTTTTACTCCACCTGCTGAGCATACGGTTAAAGTTTGTTTAGGTACTGCCTGCCATGTGCGTGGTGGTGCGGATATCTTGGATGCGGTGGAGAGGGAATTATGTACACAACAGGGTGGTATTACCAGTGATCGTAAATTTGGGTTGGAGAGAGTCGCTTGCTTCGGCTGTTGCGCTCTGGCTCCAGTTATGGTTGTGGATGATAATGTCTATGCTAAGATGACGGTTACTAAAGCGAAGCAAATTCTAATGGAATATGGCTGGGAAGATAAGAAAGCATGACCTTTGACGAAATTCGAAAGCAGGCCGAATCGGAGTGGGAGGCTTTAGAGGCTAGTGAGAAGCCTCGTATTTTAATAGGCTCGGCTACTTGTGGCAGGTCGGCTGGCGCGCTGTCTGTGCGTCTGGCTATTGAAACTGAATTGAAACGACGTGGTATTGATGCTGTTATCACTGAGGTTGGTTGTATTGGCTTATGTTACGCTGAGCCTCTGGTGGATATTACCAAGCTAGGTCGTCCTCGCATCTGCTATAGCAATGTCACTCCCGAAACTGCTAGGCAACTTATCGGGGATTATATTATTAACGATAATGCTCGCCCTGACCTTGCATTAGGCACTATTGGCGACAAAGGTATCGAAGGTATCCCCATGTTATTTGATTTACCGGTGCTTAAATCCCAGGTGCGTATTTCTCTGCGTAACTGTGGTTTTATTGATCCTGAGAATATTAATCATTATATTGCCCGTGGTGGCTATAGTGGTTTGGCTAAGGCGTTGGGAATGTCACCCGAATGGGTTATTGGTGAGATTGGGAAATCGGGGTTACGTGGTCGTGGAGGAGCTGGTTTCCCTACAGCGCGGAAATGGGAGTTCTGTCGTGGAGCGGCAGGTAAAGGAAAATACATTATTTGTAATGCTGATGAAGGTGACCCTGGTGCCTTTATGGATAGGTCTTTACTGGAAAGTGACCCGCATTCAGTACTGGAGGGTATGCTTCTCGGTGCTTATGCCATTGGAGCTACCAGGGGCTATATCTATTGCCGTGCGGAATACCCTTTAGCCATTGCTCGCTTAAATATCGCACTTCAGCAGATGAAAGAGCATGGGCTTTTGGGAGAAAGTATTCTTGGTGCTGATTTTAGTTTTGATATACAGATTAAAGAGGGTGCAGGAGCTTTTGTTTGTGGAGAAGAGACAGCGTTAATAATGTCCCTGGAAGGTAAGCGTGGCATGCCTCGTTCCCGTCCCCCATTCCCTGCAATTGCTGGGCTTTGGGGCAAGCCAACTGATATTAACAATGTAGAGACATGGGCTAATGTATCCGCTATTCTGCAAAAAAGCGGAGAATGGTTTGCAGGCTACGGCACAGAAAAGAGCAAGGGCACCAAAAATTTCTCTCTTGCGGGTAAGATAAGACACACAGGCCTCATTGAAGTGCCAATGGGCATTACAATTCGTGAGATCGTTTATGGTATCGGTGGGGGGATACAGGATGATAAGAAATTTAAAGGGGTTCAGACAGGAGGGCCGTCGGGTGGTTGTCTGCCAGTGAGTGCTCTTGATCTCACTGTGGATTATGAATCTCTCGCTGCTGCGGGTTCTATTATGGGATCCGGTGGCATGATTGTGATGGATGAGGACACCTGTATGGTTGACATGGCGAGATATTTCCTTTCCTTTACTCAAGCAGAATCCTGTGGAAAATGTGTGCCTTGTCGTGTGGGCACTAAACAGATGTTAACTATTCTGGAACGTATCTGTTGTGGAGAGGGAAAATCAGGCGATATTGAGCAGCTTCTAAAACTTTGTGAAGTAGTTAAAGCAGGTGCGCTATGTGGTTTAGGAAATACCTCACCCAATCCGGTTCTCACTACCATCCGCTACTACCGTGATGAATATGAAGCACACATTAGTGAGAAACGCTGTCCGGCGTTAGTATGTAAACCACTCGTTTCTTATTACATTCTTCCTCAGAAATGCCAGGGGTGTGGCATTTGCCTTCGGGATTGTCCCGTGGAAGCTATTTCGGGAGGGAAAAGGATGGTACATGTTATTGATCAAGCTAAGTGCACTAAGTGTGGTACTTGCCTTGATGTGTGCCCTCCTCGTTTCAGTGCTGTAGTGAAAGTTTCAGGAGAGCATATTACAGTTCCTGACAAACCAATTCCAGTAGGTGTGTCTGAAAGGGAAAAGGAATAAAAGAAGTGGGAACTATTAATTTGGTTATTGATGGACGGAGGGTTGAAGCGGAGAGAGGCATGACGGTTCTGGAATCAGCTCATCAGGCAGATATTTATATACCTGCTCTGTGTGCTCATCCTGATCTATCACCATTTGGAGCTTGCCGCTTGTGCATTGTAGAAATTGAAGGAATGAGAGGCTTTCCTACTGCGTGCACTACCCCTGCTCAGGATGGCATGGTTGTTCGAACCAATACAGCAAAATTACAACAACTGCGGCGCAATATTCTGGAGCTCATCTTGTCCGAGCATCCGTATTCATGTCTTACCTGTCCCGAAAATTTGCATTGTGAACTTCAGAGAGTAGCTTATTATATCGGGTTGGATAAAGTTAGCCTCCTTAGCATTAATAAGGAAATTCCTATTTGTGAGGAAGATCCACTTTTTGTTCGAGATTATAATCTGT
>CAZDXE010000042.1:0-10901 GCA_964509565.1 uncultured Dehalococcoidales bacterium
ATATTTCAGCGTTGTGGACAACTAACGCCCCTGCTAAAGTAACAGGAGATGTGCCACCCGATAGTCCCATGGACAAAGCAATATGTGGAATCCCAGCCATTGCGGACTCAATAACATCGCCAGCAGGAACTTTACCGAGGATTAGCGGGCTAACAGGACACGAGATAGTAGTCCATAGGGGGCGCTCCCTCAATTTCTCCTTCCCACCTGCAACCACCGCCGCCATTGCAATGCGCACTCTCGTAAATTCCTCACCACCATCACCGCTTGCTATATGCTTTGTAGTATTAGCTAGCAAAGCTTCCATTACGTGAAGAGCACTTACCTCCGAGGAAACATCCCGAGCATCACAAGGCCTCCAAACAACATCCACTTCACTAAGGGCATCCGCGACTAATGCAATGTTAGCCACATCCTGCTTTGTCGATTCCCTGTACTCACCTGTAAAAGGGTCTATTACCATCGGAGCTTCCCCAAAATTGGTAAAATTAACCCTGCTCCCTCCCAAAATCACGTCATTTTCGGGGTTCCTTCCAGCAAGTAGAATCTCGCTGGGCACAGAACGAATGGCGTCCTCAACTACATAAGGAGGGATTTTAACCAGTTGCTCCTTTCGGTCAACAACAACACCAGCCGCTCCCTCAAAAATATCCAAAGCCCTTTCATGCTCAACCCTTACGCCGGTCTGCTCCAACAATTCCAGAGTAGCCAGGTGAAGCTCATACAACTCATCATCCGAAAGTAGATTTAATCCCATACCCTGCATTAGCTGCCTGCCTGCACTTGCCCGACGTTTTCCCATTTAATCACCTCCTTCTTAAATTAACTGCTTCAGCAATTTCCAACATTCCATTTAGTACTTCCATAAAGTATAATTCGGTTTCCTTTTTGTCTCACTTTCGCAGTATAATTTCGCAGCCTTTAATTGCTATTCTTTACGCCCACAGTTTCTTGCTTATTCTATCTTTAAACATGCTTACACAGTTAATTTCTATATCCAACAGTTCTGCTATACGAAATTTCGCGTCTATCCCCTTAGATACACGAGGGAGAGCATCGACTCTCCCAATATCCAAATCTTCCCTTACTTCATTCATAACTATAGGGTCTGCAAGATCAGATACAGAAACTTTCAACTTATTAGCCACATACTCTTTTGCTTCTTTGATTTTCATTCCTCGGGACATTTGCATGCGCCCTACCAGGTCTCCAGCAGTGCGCATACCGCCCATGCCCGAAGCAATACTGTGAGTAATATGCATCCCCAGAGGATCCCCCACTCCTACCTACAAACCATCCATCCTGGCTATCTCCACCATGGCTTTGGAAACTCTGGACACTGAATCTACAGGAGGAGTAGGTGTTACAGGGATTCCTTCCACTCCCATGCCCACATTAGCATGGACAGGTATATGGGAATTCTCACCGCAGATCTTAGCAAAAGTAGCCGCTCTGGCTACATTCCACGGGCATGACTCATCTGTATTAGTATTAACAGCCGGGCCAAAAATAGTAGCCCCTGCTTTCTCAACTAGCTCGAGTTGTCTATGCGGATATAATCCCGCCAAGCGCACCCCCTCATACTCTAACTCACCATGCATCCCCAGAATGAACTCCCCAGACATTCCTACCTCGATACACATCTGAGGATATTTCTTCCTTAATATCGCAATGGCTCGCAAAGCTGCTAGAAATTCCGCATCTCCTGCTGCTGCCGTAGTGTCAAAATTAATGCCATCTGCTCCCGATTCATACATTGTACTGGCCACATAAACCATGTCTTTAACAGCATACTCCACCATTTCTTCTTGAGCTGCTCTAGCTTCGGATATTTTACCCTGAGGTATTAGCTCCATTGGATTGGAACAGGGGCCATCCGGCTGGGTATACAAGCCTAAATTCGGCATAGCTCCATAAAACAAAGCGGGGATTGTTACCAGTAATGCTTGCTCCAATGTTGGTTGCTCAATCCACATGATGGACTTCGCTGGTTTATAGCTGTAATCCATGTGCCCCATTTCCATCGTATCAGCACCAAGTGCTCTTTCATAAAGTTGCAATGATTGCAGCTTGCTCACCGATATATTCGCCCTATTAAATTTAGTAGTACCGCTATCATAACTAAGAATTACTTCTTTTCCTCTCTCCACACCAACACTTTTATCAGGGCACTTATAAATATCAAGTAAGCGTCGCAAATCGTCTTCGGAGAGAGGGGGGATTTTTGCTCTCTCGGCAGCATCCTTAGTGCCTTCTTCCAAATCTCGCTTTAACTCGCTTTCACTGAGCTCAATTACAGAGCCATCTCCCATCCTTGTATAAAACTTCTCCATTTATTACCTCCTTCTTATTTAGCTATTTACTTTTCACTGGTCATCGCCTATCGCGATAGCAAAACACCAGCCCAATTCAAGGCGAGCTGCACTCTGCTACAAATTGGTTCTATATATTCTTTTAAGCATCCTCATTATACCATCAGGAAGCTCGGGAATTCTATTAATTATCACCACTTTGCCCTGGCCATACAAGTCACTTTGATTAACCTCCACTGATATAGTAATAACATCCACACCACCTTCCCTGCATTGCCTTAATGCTTGTCTTACTGTAAATGTGTCTTTGGGACAACCATCAGTGAAATGAATTATCATTTTCCTGTGGGCAGACCTCCTCTTCAGCAAAAGCAAGGCTGCGGCAATTGCTTCCCCTGAAGGGGTACCTCCACCAGTCCAGATACTCTCTAGAGATAACTTCATTTTGGATGAGGCGAGCCGTGACAACTGTACATCAGACCCCGAATAGAGTCCCTTGCCAGTATAAGTAACTACTTCATACCAGATTTTAGGAGATAAGGGCTGTAACGCTTCCGCGAATATACAGGCTGTTTTGTTCACATCACCCAGATAAGGATTCATAGAAGCCGAAACATCCATAAGAAGCACTACCGCCAAGGAAGACTTATTTCTTATGTCACGAACTTTGAATACTGTGACCTTGCCCACTCCCGCTTTGGACAATCTTCTACCATCTAACTTGCCGTTTTTAAGTCCGTGCCTCCATTTTGCTCCTAATATATCAAGCTGAGAGAAAATACGATGAACCTGCTGGATCTCTTTAGATACCATATTCTTTACCTTATTGTAGGACAAAGGATCATAGAAACCATCCTTGATTTTAGTGACGCTAGCTCTAATTCCCATCTGGCTAAGCTGTTGAGTGAGATCTTCCACATGACCACTAGCATAATCCCCCATTTCCTCGCTTGTATCACGACTGGCGTCAATCTTCGTAGAGTTATCCGTGTAATTACACAAATCTTGAAGGCTTCCAGGAAAATCGCTTCCGTAAATATTTCTACGGAGCTGTTCAGCTATCTCGTCATCATAAGAATGCTCATTTTGGGGTTTCCTGCTCTCCAACTCCAGTTTTGCTTGCCCCATAGCGGAGCTAACGCCCTTCGTGGGAAATTGTTGCAACCATTTCCAGTTATCCACAGCCATATCCAATCTTTTCTGGGAATCAGCCACTTTGACATAGTCACTAGTTTTTTGTATCAGGGGAAATAACGCCTCCATTACTTTTGGAGAGGCTTTATCAGTTATATTTTCACCGTACAAAGACACGGCTGCCCAAACTTCGACGAGGTTGTCTCTGGCAAAATCTCCAGCCAGCAATTCAGTAGCTTGTCTGCCCCATTCAGGGTACATAACCATCCTCGCAGCTCTAATGTATTCGGAAAGAGTGCTTGAAATCCTTCCCAGCCTTGAATCTATATAAGCACTCTCCAGAATATTATGTATGCTGCTTAATTCTTTCTTTTCGTCGTTCGACAGCTTGTGCCAATCTTGATATTTAGAAGTCGGTTCAGTCCATCTTTCATATCCTGCTTCGTGGATTGCCATGCCAAGCACCACATCCACAACCCGCCCAGGGATAGGTGTTTTGAAGCCATTCAAAATACCAGCATCTAACCCAATGAGTTTTTTGGAATAAGAAACAAGGAATTGACCTACCCACTGCACTCCATACCTCCCACCCAAAAGCTCCACTGCCCTGGTCGCTCCGTCCAATATAGAGGCCAGTTCACTCACTCTGTCTCGAGATCTATCTATCCTCCAATAATCGGAGAGATTTCTAGCCATTGCTTTCCTCTACAGGAATAATTTCCTGACCATCTTCCACATAGGGATTTGCTTCCAGCCACTGGAGAGCTTCCAGAGACATTTTTTCCATAGAGGTATCCTCAACCCCATTGATAATAGCGGTTTCCACCGCATCCCTTAGAGAAGCATCGTCCTTTAGTTCTTCAGCAGCCACAAGCAATTGCCTCGTAGACACTGGAACTGGACTAGTTGCCTTCCTCAGAGTATTGGCAAAAAGAGTCAATTTGTTCGCCATCTCCTTGCTCAATCCGTGCTTCTGCAGGATTTCGGTCTCTTCCCTACGAGGTGGATAGCTAAGTCTTATAGTTCTGGTAAACCTATCCCTTAACGCACTATCCAGGGGACTAGTCCCGTAATAATCATCCCCCTCATTGATAGTAGCAAAGAATATTACCCCTCGGGCCACCATTATCTTGTATCCGAGGTCATCGCTCCACATAGAACGGCGCCAATCAAGCAATCCCAATATAGCATTCAGTACCTCGGGATGTGCTCGATTTATCTCATCCAGGAGAGTCACGGAGCAAGGAGTTTCAATAGCATGGACAAACCTGGCTTTGCGATACCATGTTTCCCCATTGCTGAGTCTATCCTTCCCAAACCATTGCTCAGCATCTATAAAAGCTCCGCAGTGAACTTCATGATATGGTCGCTGGAACAGGTGAGCGAACTCCCTGGCCAAAGTGGTTTTGCCACATCCCTTAGGTCCACGGATAAGGGCATTTACCCACTCTCCTCTCTCTGACATGGAAGCTATCCTGGACAATCTTTCCCTGTTTTGTGAAGATATCCAGAAACCAGCCTCCCCGGGTGGAACGGTGATAGCACTGTCCGCAGAAGAGGCAACAATTCGCTCATCATTGGAAACCATTTTGCACTTTCCTCCTTTAGATATTCAGGCGTACGCCATCAAAATACATAAGGGCACGCCCTACTCGCTGAATATTTTGATATCCTTTATTCACCATAACAAGCCTTTCCAGTCCAAACCCTATTCCCACCCATGGATCAACCCAACCCCATTGACTATCCAGGGCATTGGGGCCTATAACCCCCGAGCCAACTTCTAAGCCAGCAACGACGTCAATCGTTTCACCATAGACTTCACTGCATGTAGAAGTCAGCTGATAGTCTTTTATCTCCGCAGCATCCATTACTATGGCAGCTAGCTCCTCTAATCTTTGCCTTCCTCCCTCCTCAGGCGAGCCAAGCTCCACAAGGTTTAACATGGTAAATTCATTCAGATGGTGGCCACCTTTTGAATCCTTGCGAAAACAAGGGCCTACTTCAAAAGCCCGTATTGGCTTATCATACAAGCGGGCAAATTCAGCCAAAAGATAATAAAGGTTCGGGGCTAACATCGGTCTTAGACATTTATCATCGCTCACCCAAAATACCTGCTTAAATAGTGGCTGCTCTGGCGTAATTGACATCTTTGCCAGCAAGCCTTTAGCCAGGATAATTGGCGTAATTACCTGAAAAAACCCATTCTTAATAAGCACATCGGTGAGTTTAGTCTCCAGTTCACAAAGTGCAGGGCGATGGCGAACATTTCGCACCTCCAGCAAATGCTGTTTGCCCTGCCTTACAAGCAACTGCTCTATATTACGAAAAGCCTTATCTCGATCTTGAACACTAGAAAATGATTTTTCTTGAAAATCAACAGGAGCATCCAACTCTCGCAGGCGTTGCTTTTGAACTTTTGAAAAACTAATATTCATCCACCGCTGTTGCCTCAACAAGAATTTTCACATAATCAGGCGCAGCAGCTAATTCAATATAATGAACTTTCGAAGCTATATCTTGAGCCTCCATGCGCTTGTTCCTGGAAATTAAAGCCAGTTTAGCCCCCATACCTGCAGCATTCCCTACCTGTTCAAAACAATTCAAGGGGAGGGATGGCAGCATCCCAATAGTCATCGCACTTGAGACATCAATGTAGCTACCAAAAGCCCCAGCGATAATCACTTTCTTGATTTCTCCCGAAGAACGGCCCCTAGCATTCAAAAGAACTTGAATGCCCGACCTCAATGCCCCTTTAGCTAACTGTATCGCCCGCACATCCTTTTGAGTAATGGTAATCGCTGGGAATTCATTTTTTTCTCCCTCAGCGATAATAAACTCGCGCCGTGCTTCGTCATCATGCACCCGAGGATGATTATTCAACATCCTACCGCTCTTATTCACAATGCCAGCTAATCGTAATTGCGCTACTGCGTCCAGCACGCCAGAGCCACAAATTCCAATTGGTCTAACTCTATCAATGGTGAGGTAATCAATAATGTTATCCGATATCCTCAGCCGTTCTATCGCTCCAGCAGCAGCTCGCATGCCATCCTTAATCTCTGCCCCTTCAAATGCGGGCCCCGATGCACAGGACACACTGGCTATTTCATCTCCATCTATCAACGAAACCTCGCTATTTGTCCCAATATCAACAGCTAAGACTAAACTCTCTTTTTGCCATGTCCCCTTTGTAGATAGTAGCATCGCTACATGGTCAGCTCCCACAAATCCAGCAATGTTCGGTAATATGTGTACATAAGTTCCTGGAGCTATACCCAGCCCTAAATCTCGAGCCTTGATATCCATGGCACCTTTAACCACCGGTACATAAGGGGCAGACGCCAATTGCTCTATCGGCAACCGTAACAGAAGATGATGCATAGCAGTATTTCCTACTATCACGGCTTCCACAATTTCACCTGGGAGTGTGCCGACTTCATCACAAAGTTCAAATAATAATTTGTTTAGTTCATCTATAACCAACTTCTGCATCAATTTCCCGCCTCCCTTTTTCTCCAAAACAAAGGAGAGGCGTGAAACGATATCATCTCCATAAGCAAATTGAGGGTTCATAGCCCCCTTGGCCGCTAATGTC
This sequence comes from uncultured Dehalococcoidales bacterium, assembly GCA_964509565.1. GTDB lineage: Bacteria > Chloroflexota > Dehalococcoidia > GIF9 > AB-539-J10 > JAGMDB01. The sequence goes on from CAZDXE010000042.1 coordinate 7,045, forward strand.
TTACCATTTTCCAAATCCATTAAGTAAGCAGCTATTTTTGTGCTTCCTAAATCCACAGCCAATCCCAATTGGCGACTAGATTGGCGTCCGATAGCTACTACCTCGTTACCTCTCACGAAAACTTTAGCTTCCCAATTCCATGCTCGCAACAAAGGAGAGACATTTCTTAGAGTTTCAATATCGATAGTGCTGCAGTTTACTCCTTGATTTCTTAATTCCCCTAGTATACGTTCAGCATCAGCCTGCAAATCTGACATAGAGGGAACAGGTAAGCGTATATTATAAGCTTGAACAGCTGGGTCTGGAGCGACGTCAATATCAAAGCCTTCCACCTGGAGTCGTTGCATCGTGGTCATTGAACCAGGAGGCACAAGCAATTCTAGGTCGTCCCTCGGATATGTCTGGCAAGCCAGGCGCCAGCCTTCTTTCAACTCCTGAGGTGAAAAAGCCTTTACCTCGTTAGCTGTAGGCTCTGAAACAGCCCCTTCTAGAACTCGCACTTTGCAGCAATTGCCCCGCCCATGACCTCCACATATGCTGACCATATCCACTCCTGATTGATGCGCGCAGTCCAGAAGAGATTGATCATCTCTACACTTTCCGTTTTTGCTCATCGGTTTAAAATCAATTCGGCAAAATTTCACTTTTGAACCCTCCTTAATCCTCTAAGTCGCTTATCTTTGATAATTTAATGTAACTGTCAGCAGGCAACGCTAAGCCTGCTGCAACTTCTACCGCTTTGATAATTCCTATTGGGACAGGACAAGCTGTATGAAGATTACAGCCCTGAGCTAAACGCAAAACCGTTGGTGTATCATTAAGGGAGCCAATTTCCCGAAATGGGTCCACGTGAGTCAGCTCCTCTGCCATATTCTGGACATTCTCACACTCGCTCTTGATTCTCAGCGAAACTCGCCGACTATTCTCTCTCTCAACCTCGATGATAGTTGTGTATCCACATACTCCAGCAAACACCTCTGCCTTTACTCTTTCAATCTTTCCCATATCCAATAACTTTCCTGAGCATAAACCAATACAACCCAATTCTGGCTGACCATATGATAGCACTGAAACAAGAAAATTTCAGTGAGTTTTCCTCTAACCGCCCTTTCAGGGTAAGAGAGTCGCCAGAAGAAACAAAGCTAATGCCATGCTTCAAGGAGGAAAACCTGGCATTGCCATTTTGGGGTTAAGCCAACTCGTGGGTAACAATCTAGTTGTCTCTGCATAGAGGCGACCCCCTGCACTAATTTCTATTCCCTTTTCTGTGCTCATCTCAACGAGCTCATAAACCAGAATCTTTCTCACTCTTCTGTCTTGCTAAGTGGTTGCTGCTGTGTTACGCAATGAATTGCACCTCCAAACTCATTAAGTGCAACGCAATTGATGCCAATAATCTCCCTGCCGGGAAATTGCTCCCCTATAATTTTCTTGGCACGGTCATCATTGACATTGCCAAAAACAGGCACCAGCACAACGCCGTTAGCTATCAGAAAGTTACTATAAGCAGCATCGGTATAATCCGTTGTCATACTTACACCAGCTCTTACTCCCGATGTTGGGTGCACCCCACCTTTGGGTAAAGGGAGGGGTACCAATGTCAATGGTTTACTTGATTCGGTGGTTGCATTCTGCAATTCCTCACGGTGCACCTTCAACACAGAATAGCGAGGCTCTGTATCTTCCTCCGCCCAGTTATAAATTACCGTAGATTCATTAACAAATCGAGCCGCTATATCGACATGCCAATCAGTATCATCCCCCCATTTTTCAGCATCGGTAGCGCCCGTCAACCAGATAAAGTGCTTGATGCTAAAATGCCTGGCGATAATTTCTTCTACATCCTTCTGGGTCTTTCCAGGATTCCTGTTGGGATTTATGATAGAGCTCCGAGTAGCCATAAATGTGCCCTTCCCGTTAACCTCTACAGCTCCACCCTCCGTTACCATCGGGGGCGAAAAAATAGGAATAGATAGCTCTTTGCCTATCCTGGACGGCACATGGTTGTCTATTTCATGATCATATCTGTTTCCCCAACCATTGAATTTCCAATCAGTTATGGCAAGTTTTCCCTCTCCATTAGTCACAAAAATAGGTCCATTATCACGAGCCCATACATCATTGGTGGGAATAATATGGAAGTCAACGTTCTCCAGACCAATATCAAAGAACTTCAGTTGCTGTTCAGCGTGCTCCCTGCGCCGCTCATCCTGGACTATGATATGAACATTTTCATGTTCCTGCAGTGCATTCACCATTTCTAACCAGGTTTTCTCCAGTCTAAGTTGCCACCCCGGCCGCTGGTCATCATGAGGCCACTGCAACCATGTGCCTTCATGCTCTTCCCATTCAGAAGGCATACGAAAATCTTCGGGGTTTAATTCCACTTCTTTCATTTTGCGTACCTCCTTTCGATTAGTGTGACTCCATTTTATCAAGAGTTTGTTCGAACGCAGGGCTAAGCCCCCCATCAGTTTGCTTTCTTAGACGATGGGCAATGTTCTTATCCACCCACGACAAATCCCGCACGCGATCCTTGCCAGATTTAACAATAGCTACCCGTGAAATCAAGCGGGTCAGATTCTGGCTGCCACAGACAGGGCAGCATGGAGATGAAGTGTCTGAGAAATTTTTCCAGATAGTCACTTGCTGGTGGCATTCCTGACAATCGTATTCATAAAGAGGCATACTCCTCCCTCCCATAAGTAATTACTTGCCATGTTTCATTGTTACCTGAATCATCTAGGCCTAAGTATAAACCAAAAGCAGCTTGGGGCAAAAGTATCTTTCTTGCTTGCCTTTTTTATCCATAACGGATATGGTTCTGTATCAGCAACTTTTGACATGAGCTGCTCCTTACTCCACCACTTCATGGTATGTTTCTTATTCAGGTAATATCCCAGGATTGGTCCAATTTCATTTATCAAATCTATAGCCAGAGTCTCATCATTGACTTCTACTCCCTCCAGCAGACGCCCTATCCAGCCGGCTATATCAATCATCTAATACTTCCTGGACAGGACTCCATGTTAGCTCAGCGTGGATACCACCATGAAAGACATTAAGGTTTCCCCCGGAGATAACAGAAATGAGAGCGCCCAATGCTTTCTCATATGCACACTGAAAATCTATCTTCTTCGCGTCACTTGTAAATCTAGCGGTAGTACATGTGGGTGTACTGTATCGGCGAAAAAGTTGATTGGTCATTACACCTGTAATAGATTCTCCTGCTGCAGCGAAACGAGAACTCCCCGTTCGAATATTTATCATCCCTAAGCCATGCTGAACCGAAAATCCTATATCTGGCCTTATAAGCTGCTTAACCATATCTTTTATATCCTTATTCGTGTGAGCTACATTAACCTCCCTCTTATTCCTAACTGATTTGAACAATCCCAACTTATAAAACACGACTCACAGATATGCCTCCTGCAGTGACTACATCTATGAAGCCACGTTTTTCTTCACTGGCGATTCATTCGTCCTTATTATCATTCAATAGTTCTGCCCTCATGCACAGCCACACCACCTCATGGTAGACAGAGCCAGAATCCTGGTTAGATTTATCAATTCCCCAATATCCACAAACTCATCAATTGAATGGCATGTCTTGTCGTTAGGCCCTATAGAAATAGTGGGAACTTTAGAATAATTTATCAGGTGAATTGCATCAGTCAAACTGCCCATGCCCACCAGTTTTGGGGCAATACCTAGCTCCCCTGCTACCCCCAGCGCAGTTTTCACTATCGGCTCATCTTCACCTATCTCTGCACCATATACCCAGCCAGTCTCAAGTTTCGGAGGATGTTCCTTCATCCAGGAGTCAGCCGCCGCAACGCTCTTTATCTTCTCTTCTA
>CAZDXE010000043.1:0-10390 GCA_964509565.1 uncultured Dehalococcoidales bacterium
CATGCCTTCGAGCTCTATGTAATTGGCTGTATGTAAATGATTATATTCCTGATAACCCTATCAAAAAGGTATCTACACCAAAGACATCAAAGAAGCTACTTCCAGCTATCAGCAAAGAGCAACTAGAAATTTTGCTCAAACATTGTCATTGTGAAAGGGATAGAGCGATAATCTCACTGCTATGGTATTCAGGGATGAGGCTATCAGAGGTTGCTAATGTAAGAGCACAGGATTTCAATTGGCGTGATGGAACAGCGATTGTTCTGGGCAAAGGCAATAAATTCAGGAAGTGTTTATCTGGCAATGGCAAAGTCAGGGAATGGTTTACTATCCATGATAGTTTTGAAGTATTGCCAGGTGGTATTCAAACAATGCTCAAACGATTAGCAATTGAGACTGATATTCATTGCAATCCTCATTCATTTCGTAGAGGCTTCTGTGTGCATCAAGTTAAATCAGGCTTATCCACAAGGGTAGTTCAAGCTCTAGGTGGTTGGGAGCAACTTACAATGGTTGAACGCTACTCTGCATCCCTCACCTTTGATGATGCTCTGAGCATCTATCACAAGGTTAATTGAGATGCTACTACCTGGTTGCTGCATCAACTACACTTCAGCTTTGTGTTTGTAGCTAATTGGGCACGGCCGATTGTTAGTCAACGACGGCTAAAAATTGGCGGCTATCCAACTCTGCCTATCATCGAAGGGGGGTTAATCCGAAACTACCTATTTATAAAACACACTTTGAGGCCTTCCCAAAATGTGAGGCATTTTTAACTTCGCAGGTGACATCGATAGTGATGCCTGAGCTTATAAGATATATCGTCATGGTAAAAACATACCTTCAGAAGTTTCCCCCTTATTGTTTCTTTGCTGCTTTGCTCGGCCAATTATTAAGTTTCCAGAGATATTGTCCAAAGTACTCAAACGACATAGTAAGTTGCTTAGCATAGCCGATGAAACTGTCTTTCTCAATATCGCCCGCCTGACTCATAGCATCCAGTTCGCTCCTTGCCAATTCAAGGTGCGATATCGGGAGCTGGTCAAGTTCGAATATTTCCAAATTCGCATAAATAATATTCAATATTTCTGACAGGTAAGCTTTAAAGATTTGTGGGTCTTCTTCAAAAAAACGATATGCCTGCGCAGATGTCTTAGGCATCATCTTTTCATCTCCTCTTTTTCCTTGTTTTGAGAGTGCCCTTGTTAGCTCGCCATCTATTTTTAATGCTGACAAATCAGGTTCTCTCTTGCCTTCACAAATATCCTTCCATAATCGTATTATATTGAACGAGCCATATATCGGTGGTTTAGAATGCCTCATAGCCCAAATGCAAGTGAACCCAAAATGCTTCAGCAGTTTTATTGCCAATTGTTTATCCCGCTTCGCTTGCATGCGCTCCAAGATGATGGGTATTAAATAAATTGCTGCTAGAATACCTAAGCCGAGGAGTACCAACCCTCGGACAAACTCAATACTGCAAAAAACTTCGTTCAACATCATTCCATATATTACAAATTTGATACTAAGCCAATTAACTTATTATAGCCTTTGGTAGAATAGATTCCAAAGGGAATACGACTCTTAGGTCGATTGGAGCGAATCCTGAAACTGGACACAATGAGTTAGCAAGATTTGGCAAAATCCTATCTAGTCTTCTGCGCATAGCTCATCGCCTCTATATGATAACCGTGAAACAAAGTGTACAATTAGTAATGAATGGGAAGCAATAATCAAAATCCTATAAGCGTTCCTAAGATATTCATTACTACATGCGCCCTATTATCAGCTGTGCATCTAGTTTGGGCACAACTTTGGGGAAGAGATGTCTTGACTATGCAATTCAGTGACCCAACTAGTGGCAACTATAGTATTAGTTTCTTTACCCCTTCCACATATTTTGGGCTCGCTTGGACTTGTGCTGCAATTCTTTTAGCTTTAGGGGCATTGTCACTCGCAGCATGGAGGCCTGTTAATGAAGAAGACCCGCAAGTCAACTACATATCTCTTGGCTTATTTGCAGCTTCGCTTGAAATGGCAATACTTAATGTTTTCCAGTCTCTTGTTACAAGTAGCTCAGCTCTAATCCAGATAGGCACCTCTAATAATACTAGTGCGATTATCAACGCTACTAGACACTATGCTGGCAATATACTTTCCACTTTTCCAGTTTGGTTCCTTCGAACTTCCTCAGGATATGTAATTGCAGTATCCATATTGTGTGTAGTGGGTATGAAATATAGAACATCGGGAAAAGGTAAACTCTCAAAATATCAGTGGTGGGCTTATAATGCCTTTGCAACTATAAACTTTGGGGGATGTGTGTTAAAAATTCGTGAATCTAGTTTAGAACCTGTTTTGTATAACGCTTTAATGGCTTTGGGAGCAGGTGCTTTAGTGGTGACAACGCTTGTCTTAGTGGTTAGGAGACCTGCATCGTTAAGTAAGCTAATTCCAACGATTATTAGCTTCTGCAAAGGGCATATACATATAAAGGTGAACAAGGTTATTTTCATTATTATCAGTTTTATCAGTCTGGTTATATTTGGCTATATATGGTTGTATATAGCGATGTAACACTAGTCTTTATGATATTGCATACAACGGATTTGGAATAGCTTGTCTTGCTCTACATTGGCTAATAGAGTACTTCGCTCACCATGTTCGCTCAGAAGTAACTTCAAGTTATAAGCTTCCCCAAAGTGTGATATGTTTTAACTGCAAAAATGTAACGGAGGGGTTTACTATTCGTGTTCCAAAAGCACAGTCATTAAGATGGAGCCCTTACACTTGCCAGTTACAGTCATTTCCTGACCAGGATTTACTTTAGCCAAAAGTTCCCTATATGCATCAGTGTCGGGATACATACATTGGACTCCCCACCAGTCATCTTCATCTTCAACAATTACAACATAAGGAACACCCATAATATCTTCGCCTATGTTTTGTACAATACCGTGTACTTTTAAGAACCTGTCTTTATATTTCAAGTCTGCCGCTATCTCGTTACTTTTATATTCTTGGTAAAGCTGACCAGCATCTATTTCAATAAATTCCTGTGGAGGAGTGTAGGTTGCAGGCTCTGACGAAGACCCACCAAACATAATATTCCAAAAGAATCCAGTGAAAGCTTCTATTATCACTAGCAGAATAATTACCGCTACCCACGGACGCTTCTTTAGCCACTTCTCGGCTTGCCTCCTACGAACTTCTGCCTCTTGTTCTTTCCGTTCCTCTTCCTCTCCTTTCTGTTTCTCTTTTAGTTCCTTCCCTGCTCTCTTCTTCTCATCCATAGAAGCTTTGAGTTCCTCAATATACTTTTGTCTCTCCTCGGGCGTAAACTCCTCCTTAATCCTCTGTCCACACTCAGGGCAAAAGGTGATGCCCTTACCTGCTTCCTTCCCACAATTAGAACAAAATGGCATAAACACACCTCCTCACTGGGTAACTCATCCACTAATTCTGAAAGCCTAGTTCCCTGTTTCCCGAGTTAACCGCTGAGACCTCAATAGGCTGTAACATATCCATGACTGTTACACTTTCACCAATAGCTAATTCAAATTGTTACTCACCCTCAGGTGAACTGACAGAAACAAGGCAATCAACGCTACCCACATCCTCAATTACCACACCATTATCTGTCTCATTTACAGAAACTTCTAGCATGGTCTGTGGAGTGCAAGATAAGCTGATTAAGGTGAGCACAGCAATGCAGCAAATTAACAACAACCTTTTCACTGTAATTCCATTATACCCCCAACCAATCTCAAATTGATACATTACAAAATTATAGCTATAATGGAATTAGGGGGTGATTGTTATGGCTAAGCTAATATGTCCGCACTGTGGTGTATTTACTTCACCACACCTACATACTTTTAAAGCAACGGTAACAACTAGAGGGAGCACGGGTGAATATAGACATAGAGACGGAACAGCGGAGGCAATTACACCCCATATTCCTGGCTATCCTGTTTATGGAATTATAGTCTGCGAGGCCTGTGGCAAGTATTTTGTGGCTGAAAAGAAACTTCAGGAATGGTCGGCGGTTTATCCTATTCAGCATAAAACTGTGGCCACAGAAATACCACCACCTATAAGAGGCGAACTTGAGGAAGCCAACTTATGTTTTGCTGTAGGAGCATATAGGGCATGCATCTCCATGTGTATGACAGCGTTGGAAGCGCTATGGCGAGATAAGAATGCCTCTGGACTTAATGACTTGAAAGGCAAGGGAATTATTTCTGCACAACTATTTGACCAGGCAACTGAAATTAGGCTTTGGGCGGGCATGGTGAAGCACAAACTAATTCACGAGACGGTTCAACCAGAGGAGACCGAGGAACTATTAACCTATTTGGAAGACATACTTTATGATGTCTATGTTCAGCCTGCTCACACGACTGCACTACGCCAGAAGCGTGAGCAAGTAAAGAAAGATAATAAATCAAAAACATCTACTTCTGGTAGTCAATTATAGAACACAATTAACCGTATTTTGCAGGAAATTTCTTACGCATTTGGAAGATTCCTATCCACGCATACCACCTCTTTTATTCTAAGGATGCCATCTGGATTTATCTGAACTTCCTTGCCATCGACCATAAGCACTATAGGCAGATAGTCATCTGTGTTAGGTGTGCGATAGAATTTCGTAATGCCAATAGCAGTTCCGCCATCTGCTAAAGTTATTTCATATTTTTTATTTAATCCTAACCAAATCTTCATTTAGCTAAAGCACCTCTAAATAGCAATATTGGTATCTTGTCGAGTTCTTCTCGATGTGTGACGATTGCGTAAGCAACACATAATCTTGCTTCAGCATTTGTTATACCTGACGCCGTTTGCATTGCCGTATAGTAAGGCTCTAGTAAGTCGTTGTATTTGACGAAAATATCTTTATCTATCATATCTAATCTCCTTAACCCTTGAAATTTCTAATCAGCGAGGACACTTTTTGCTTTGCATACTCGATATTCCTAGCAGATACCCCAGCTATCTTTGCCCTTAGTTTCAGTGGCAAATCAAAGCTCTGGCTTTGCTCCAGCAAATAAGCATTCGTTTCATCAATAACAGCTTCTTTCAAATCGCTTCCATATTTCGCAAATAGCATCGCTGCCTGGCTTTTGGTTGTAGCACTACTTAGCTCTTGAATTAGCTCAATGGGCAATTCAGGGTTGTTTGTTATAATACCCCTCACATAGTCATTTTTTAGCTGTTTAGTGGCTTCTTCACGGTAATGTGTATCAGGATACAACCGATGCCCTTCAACAGCGTTTTTAGGGTTGAAGTCGGTTGAATCAATACCACTACCTCTCAATGTAAGTATCCACTTTGTAGCTTTGTCGGGGTCAGCACCAACTTTGATTAGTCCATCGAGAGTGTCCTCTTCAGTTAGGCTCAGTACAGTACCTACCTTTGCTGACTTCCAAATGGCATCAACCGCTTTATCTTCTTCAATAGCTGTCGCCCTGTCTTTTTCTTGCTGCAGTTCTGTCTTAATTACGGCAAGTTCACCTTCTATCTGCCTTGGTGACATATTAGCCACTTCATCCCTTATGTCCTGGTCAATTAATTCTTCATAATCTTCCATTAAATATTTCCTCCAGTGCATTTTCTAATAGTTTTTGTATTCGAACCGTCATTCCGTACTTGCCCAGTTCCAAATCACTCCAGGATTGTTTCGATACCCCTACCAGTTTGGCAAAATCAGTAATGCTATAGCCAAGAGCTAAGCGCAAGCCTTTCAATATTTTGCTAATAAATAATTTATTATTCATGCTGCAATTATATATTATGTAATCCAATTTGTCAAATTAATCTCCGACCAAAAAATACTTTTTCAGTTCAAATAGGGCAAAATCAATTGACAAAATTCCCACAGTGTTTTATAATATTTCCAATAGTAAGTCGCAACTTTTCACTTATAAGCTAGCAAGCCATAATTACCGAGAGAAATTTATAGGTAAAAGATAACTCAACTAACAGGAGACATAATGAAACAACGTGAAATAGCACAGGAATTAGGCATTTCTAAGTCTTATTTATCAATGATTCTATCAGGCCAAAGGAAGGCAAGCCCAACGCTTGCTCGTAAGTTGAAAGGATATTCAGATGAATTAGTTCACAAAAAACCTGTGAATTTTGAAGCTAAATTCTCCTTGAGAGGGAGGTGTCCTAAACCCCTAGACGAATGCGCCATTTTTCGCTATTCATTATCGCTTTTTACTCGCAGGATGACAATCTCTGCTAACTAAAACTGTATTTCTTTATCAAAAATATGCCTTCCAGCAATATTAATTTTTGCACAATCACCACAAAGAACCAGGAGATTTTTCATAGCCCTCATCGCGAGGGAGCGCAGGTTGCTGTGCAGCCTGCATGGCCAGTGTATCACAACGCACATTCTCAAAATTCGCCGCATGGCCTTTAACCCAGATAAATTCCACTTCGTGATACTTGCATAACTGCAATAGCTTTTCCCATAAATCGGGATTTCGTGCTCGCTCTTTCCTGTTACGCATCCAACCATTTGCCCGCCACCTCTCAGCCCAACCCTCTGACATGGCCTTAACCAAGTATGCAGAGTCACTGTACAATTTTATCTTGCACTTCTGCTTCAAAGTTCTTAATCCCACAATTGCAGCCATTATTTCCATGCGGTTATTAGTAGTCTTACAAAATCCCCCAGATAGCTCTTCCCTATTATCCTGATACAGTAACACCACAGCATAACCGCCTGGCCCAGGATTACCGATACATGCACCATCGGTATACACAGTCACACGCTTAAGTTCCGTCATTATCTCCTATGTAGATATCATTAAACACAGCGTAAGTTTATTACATCAAGTCTCGTTCATCAAACAACTGGAGAGGTTCTGTCCAATTGACTACGGTGCCAAGCCAGAACATAGTACCTGCTTCAAGGGTAACATCCTCCTTAGGGGTTTACACAGCGACAAAATTATAGCAATCACCAACACATTTATTAGAGTTAGCCTACACTTTTGGCTTAGTGTTCAATGACCTTCTTGTAAGTAGAGCTTTGCTTGTTATTCAGTAGCTCTCATAAGGCCAAAAACGGTCTTTCCTTCATCATAGCCAATCCATACAACGGCTCCATCCTTTTCATCATTCTTACTATAGTAAGCCCAACTCATATCCTGCATCTCCATCTGTCCCATGCTTTGCCAGCCATTTTTAGGCATCTCCATCTTATAAAACATAGAAACCATACTCACGTCATTGAGATCATCATTCATTGTATAATATCGCCATTCTACATTTGCCCAATCTCCCTCCGCTGGAGGCATTGTCCAATTCGCCTCCTGTATTTGCTCAGCCCCGGCGTACACTGGCATATCATCCCAAGTAAAACCACCTATTGATGGCGGCACCACTTCTTCATCAGGTGCAGAAATTGCCCCACCATCAGGCGGCGGTGCTTCACTTTCTCCCCTACCACTACAAGCAATAAAACCAACACATCCCAATATCATAACCAGCACAACCACCAACGATATCGTTTTTCTCAAACTCATCCTCCCTTTAATTTAGTATTTGCCAAAATGATATAGAATAGTTTGACAAACATCAATAGCAATTATAAGTAGCAAGCGCTCGATTCGCTAATTAAGTAATGTGGCCTTTTGAGCAGCATATGCACCAGGAAATCAATTCATAGCACAAGCTATATTAATTAAACCATAATCTATTGCTTTACGCTTCGCCGAGCACTGGAGATTCCCCTCAAACGTTGTGCCTGAGTAAGTAATTTCTTCCTCAACCTGATATTCTCAGGAGTTACCTCAAGTAATTCATCATTATTGATAAAATCAATGGCCTGCTCCAGGCTTAATTCTACCGGAGGAGTCAGCTTTACGGCAATATCAGACGTAGACGACCGTACATTGGTCTTCTTCTTTTCCTTGCATACGTTGATAGCTATATCCTGCAGCCGTGAATTAAGTCCCACTACCATGCCCTCATAGACTGATGTACCAGGTTCAATGAAAGTAACACCTCGCCCCTGGGCATTATTCAATCCATAGGTAACAGCTCTGCCTTGTTCCGATGCTACCAATGCCCCAGAACGAACCGAAACCATATCTCCATGCCAGGGTTGATAGCCAAGAAAAGTAGTATTCATAATGCCTTCGCCTCTAGTAACAGTAACAAAAGAGTTACGGAAGCCAATAAGTCCTTTTGTAGGTACATGAAATTCCAAACTAACATTACCATGGCCATCATTACGCATATCCGCAAGCTGGGCCTGCCGCTTGCTAAGCATCTCGGTTAAAACTCCAATATGTCTATCTTTAGTATCAATGATAAGAGCCTCAACTGGTTCCATAAGCTTACCATCAACTATTTTAGTAATAGCTTCTGGTTTGGAAACCTCAAATTCGTAGCCCTCTCGACGCATAGTCTCAATCAGAATAGCCAGATGCAGCTCTCCCCTTCCTTTTACCAGAAAAGTGTCTGGGCTAGCTGTATCCTGTACTCTGAGGCTAAGATTAGTTTCAAGTTCCTTATAGAGTCGCCTCCGTAACTGACGAGAGGTGCTGAAGTATCCCTGTTTACCAGCGAATGGTGAAGTGTTTACTCCAAGGGTCATCTCTACTGTTGGTTCGCCAATTTCTATACGTTGTAGAGCCTCAGGACAAGCTGGGCTGCTAATCGTATCTCCAATGCTGACTTTTTCGAAGCCGGTCACAGCTACTATGTCACCCGCATTGGCTTCATTCACCTTTAAGCGGTTAAGGCCAAGATACGTAAATATTTCACCAATCTCACAATTAGTTGTACCGCCATCAGCATTTATGGTAACTACAGGGTCATGGGCAGCAATCTTACCTCTCCAGATTCTACCAATAGCTATCCTACCTTTATGGCTGTCATAGTCCAGATTAGAAACTAACATTTGCAGCGGCCCATTTGCGATTCGTGGTGGAAGCACATTCTCCAAGATGCACTCAAAGAGAGGGGTAATATCTTTCCCTTTCGTGCCCAGTTCGGTTACAGCTATACCCTCCTTAGCACTGGTGTATAGCACTGGGAAATCAAGTTGGTCAGCATTTGTAGCCAGTTCCAAGAATAAATCCTGGACAAGCCGAACCACCTCTACTATCCGCGAGTTTTTCCTATCTATCTTGTTGATAACCACAATAGGTTTTACTCCTTTCCCCAAAGCTTGGCGAAGCACGAATTTAGTCTGAGGCATAGGACCTTCTATGGAATCAACCAGGAGCAGGCAACCATCAGCCATACTCATGACACGTTCCACTTCTCCACTAAAATCGGCATGCCCTGGAGTATCTATGATATTAATTTTCACTCCCCTGTAAATTACAGCCGTATTCTTTGCTAGAATGGTAACGCCTCTCTCCCGCTCCAATACGTTCTGATCCATTATTAACTCACCCATTTTCTGGTTATCCCGGAATACCTTGCTTTGTTTAAGCATTGCGTCTACCAGGGTAGTCTTACCATGGTCAACATGGGCAATAATAGCTATATTCCTTATATCACTACGGTAATTCATATATGTAGTATAATCCTCTCAATCCAATCTTATTGGAAGCGGTAAAGATAAATGTAGCTTCAAGGACAACCTGCAGCATTCACTTGCCCTGCAAGTTCGACTGGCAACTTCTGTCCTACTAGATAGCCAGAGCTTCCGTCATCCAACGCTGATGGGTCACACTAACAACAATCATCCTGCTCTGCTCATTAGCATTCTCTCAGCAAGGACGACTACAAAATATCCTTGCTCTCTCCCAGCAATCACCCAACCTCACTAGATCTCCGCTGGCTGGGGATCCAGGACTCGAACCTGGCCTAACTGATCCAGAATCAGTCGTCCTACCACTAGACTAATCCCCAACAAACGCAATTATAACTGAACAACAACCACCACAACAAGAATTGATTAACATTCTCGCACGGAAGTGAAAGACAACTAAGAAACACCACAGATGTTCTATTTCACCTGTCTCTCTTTCTCACCAATATTTCCCTTTCTGCGTTTTCTACTATTGAATGTAAGGCAGAAAGCACCGCCGCAGGCAATGGGTCAGGTTTATGGTTTTTAAGAATCGATAGAAGTTCCTCATGAGCCCTTTCAGCCATACTCTTACTTCCGCTGATCTGCCATGGCTGCCACATCCTCCTATCAATCAATTTAGAGTGGGATTGCTCTCTCATATGCCGCAGAGTATGCTCTGTGCTTAAGAAGTTACCACCAGGCCCTACCTGTTCGATAACATCCAGCCCCATATTTTCGTCATTGATGCTAATCCCCTTTACTGCACGACTGATCATTTTGGCCATCTCATTATCCATCACCAGCTGCGTTAAATCAAATGTAATCCCTAGTTCAAGCATC
>CAZDXE010000044.1:0-8314 GCA_964509565.1 uncultured Dehalococcoidales bacterium
CCATGCTCCCCGCAGAAATCCAGGTCAACCGGTTCAGTCCCCACTGTCGCTGGCTGGGTTTCCGTTTTGAATCCCGCTTTGCTGGCTCTCAGTTGATAATCTCCCGCGGAGGGAGCGGTCAGCGTATAGCTCCCGTCTATGGAGTCGCTGGTGGTGCTGGTAATAACAACTTCACCATCCAGAAGTTCAACCAGAGCTCCGCCGAGAAGGTCACAATTGACTGCACGCGTTACACCACTGATGGGAATGCCATCAAGCCACAGCTCCAGGTTGTCACCTACGATGCCGATGTTGTTAAAGCAGACGGGACAGGTAATCCCTATCTCATCGATGGCGTTGGTAGCAAGAGTGCTCAGCGCATCGCACAGGTCAGCCTGATTGTCCGTTACCAGGTCATTGATAACAGAATATTCACAATCGACGTCCAGAGTATCCAGAGACAGGTTGGGCTTGTAGTTGACGCCGCATATATCACCAGTTGCATCGAAAGTTGCTCGTTTGCTCTCAAGGGACACAGCACCTGTTGCGCTTACGGCTGTGCAACCTGGGAACGTGATGTCCATATCTTCTATTTTCGCCGTAAGCCCAAAAACCGTTGCCTGGGCATTTAAGGTCAGCATGGTATCAGTAACAATGGCTACACGAAGCCACCATTTCCCGTCGGGGTCACCATAGCCTGTGCTTAAATAGTTGTTTGCCTCGTCAACCAGACTGTCCATGGCGCTTTGCAGCTTGCCCGTGACAGTAGCAGCAGTAAGGCTCGTCGGGGCACCAACATCCCAGCTTAAGACCAGCTCACCACCACTGACATCTATACCTGTTAAATCTCCATCCGGCGACGAACCCAGTGTCCACCCGCTGGCATCGATTGCGCCGTTGATGGTATCCATGATAGTGCCGAGCTCGCTCTCCGACAGCGAAGGACTGTGGCCAGCAACGTTGATATTACTGATGTTCGTTAGATGCGGCGCGCCCCCTGCCTGGCACTCTACCGTGCATTCTAGGTCGAAGAGCGGTCTCAGTGACAACTCTCCTAGACTGAATAGCAGCTCACCATTTACTTTGACTGTGGTACTGGGGGTAGTGCTATTGAAAGTGAAGAGGACGTCCTTGAGCTCCATGCTGGCGTCCAGGATAGTCATGCTAGCATCGATTTGCATTTCGTGCGGAGTGCTCATGTCCACCGAAGGAGCGGTAACGTCAGGTACTCTGGTTGACTCAACCTGTCTAATCAGCCAGTCCTGACAGCAGCATCCCGAATAGCACCCTTCTGGATCATCCGCCCTCATCGTCGCTGTCGGTGCTGCTATTATCGCCAAGCATAGTAACAGGACCACGGTAAAGTGAATTACTCTGTTGCGCCATTCTCTCTTGTTCATTTTCATACCTCGATGCTGATTTTTAAGGCACATTAGCCATAAAGTGCTATATCTCTGAGTATAAAACTTATTTTGGGTTTTTACAAGTCATGCGCAACTATCTAGCGACAGGAAATGTCTTACAGTGACAAAAGAGGTAGAAGTTACAGGACAAACACGGCGAAGTAGAGCACCACCACAACCAGCAGCCAGTGTTCGAGCAGCCAGGAAAGCAGGGAGGCGTTCGGAGTCGGAGAAGTGGTCGAGTCCTGCTCTGGTTCCTGAGTGGGGTCTGCAGCAGGCGCTGCTGTCGAAGACACCGACCCCACGCTGAACTTACCGCTCAATCCTCCCATGATTACGCTGTATTCTCCTTCCCTGGTTTTGCCTATCTGGCAGCTTACCGTCTTGCTCCCCCCCGGGCCCAGTGTTATTTCCCAGCTATTTTGCTGCTCATCGTTTATCAACAGTTTGAGGGTGTAACTGCCTTCCGTACCACCGTCGTTGCTCACCTTCACAGAGATAGTGACTGACTGCCCTGGCTCAACATGGGCAGGGTCGATGCTCAAATCGCTGATTATAAAGGATGCTGGTGCTGGCGGAGTGGAATCCGCTATTATGGCGAAGGTGCTGAAGTGGCTGACTTTGGCCTCGACGGTGTTTGCTTCCTCATCAACCTCGCTTTTCAACGCTGACCATTGCTGTGCACTATAGTCATAACAGGCAATATGCAATGCCTTCTCTGCCATTTCCTCGGGCAAATTTAACGCGTCGTAGCTCAGTGTAAGCTCCAGCGAGGGATCGAATGTGGCTCCGCCGGGTGCGAATTTATAGGCAGTGATTACCGAGCCAGCCTCATAATCCGGAGGGGTTGTTTCCCTGTTCACCGAAATGTAGCCCAGCGCTTCATCATGTCGATCAAGGCAAAGGGTGCCACTGGAGATATAAAGACCCACTTCCCCCTCTACGAGCTTGAGATTGACGGACTCTGCAATGCTGCCATCGTCCCAGATTTCATATTCATAGCTGTTGCCCAGTATGTCCAGCGCAATATAGCCAGGGATTTCCACTGGTGGAGGAGGAGGCTCAGGAATCTCCGCACAGGTAACTGTTCCGATAGAATATGCACAGTAGCTTTCAGGGATAAGGCTGGTAACATCCCAGCCATCAACCTCTGCCTGCTCAAGGTGGACAATCACTTCATATTCTCCTGACTGGCTCCCTGCGGGCAAAATCAACGGTATAGACAGTTCCATCGCAAAAGTATTACCTTCCCGATAAGGAACCGGCTGTATAGTGACGCTATAAGCGGAATTAAGCACCACGACATCACCAGTCTCCTTGTGCTCTGCCGTAACGCTTCCGGCAATATCAGCCTGGTCTGCCCCAAAGGGCAAATCCCGTATACATTCCACCTGTCCATTAATCTCCAGGTAGAAAACCTCATCTTCCTGTACCTCGTTCTCACTGAAGGTGATGCAGTAGTCGCCTTCGAAATAATCGAAGGGATCCAGGCTAATAGCTGCCGCTGGCAAAGGGGCAGTAATGGGCAGGCAGGCCATCAGGAACAGCAGCACTGCCATTACCAGACAATTCCCCCGCTTCTTACATGTCATTTGTATCATTCACTTCACCTTAATGGCTAATGGCCATGATAAAGTTATACACGCTCATGAGATTGAAGTCAACGCTAATTCTTTTCTTCCCACCAGCTAATAATGAATTTCCCTGGTATCCGCTGGAGAGTGTATAGGCAAAGCAATATATGATATAGTACCAACTGCATTTTTAAGCGGAATTTCTATGTTTGAGCTAATTTTACATGGCACCGTCACCTCGGCAAAAGGCTTTATGGCAGGAGCAATTCATGCTGGCATAAAAAGCAGCGATAACTCTGATTTAGCCATCCTTTACTCCCAATCGCCGTGCGTGGCTGCCGCTGTTTTTACCACCAATAAAGTTAAAGCAGCTCCTGTTATCCTGTCCCAAAAACATTTATCCGCAGCGCAAGCACAAGCAATCGTGGCAAATTCGGGCTGTGCTAATGCCTGTACAGGCCAGCAAGGCGCAGCGGACGCAGTGGAAATGGCAAATCTAACTGCGGAGAAGCTGAGCCTCAAGCCTGAAGATATCCTTGTAGCCAGCACTGGCATAATCGGAACGCCTTTGCCCATGGATTGTATTAGAGGCGGAATTGAGCAGATAAAGCTCCGCCAGGACGGAGGCCATGCTTTCGCCAGGGCAATCATGACCACGGACAGCAGGCCAAAAGAAATAGGAGCACGAGTTAACTTCGAGGGGAAGAGCTTCAGCATCGGTGGAGCTCTTAAAGGAGCAGGCATGATTCATCCTGACCTTGCCACTATGCTGTGTTTCATAAGCACCGATGCCAGAGTAGATGCCGCTTTCCTGCAAGCATCGCTGCGAAAGGCGGCAGATATTTCTTTTAATATGGCTACCATCGACGGCGATACCAGCACCAACGACTCCGTATTCCTGCTTGCCAACGGCATGGCAGACAATACAATAATCAACTTCGATAACGGCGAAGCTTTCCAGGAAGCTTTAAACGAAGTTTGCATCCACCTGGCCAGGGCAATGGTTCGTGACGGCGAAGGAGCAAACAAGCTCATGGAAGTCACAGTCGAGGGCGCCACAACGCAAGCCGAAGCTCGCCGCGCAGCTCGAACCATTGCCGGCGCAACGCTGGTGAAAACAGCACTCCACGGCGGCAATCCCAACTGGGGACGTATCGCCGCTGCACTGGGACGAAGTGGTGTGGAAATGACGCTGGACAAGCTGGACATTTATGTCAACAACACACTCGTGATGAAACAGGGCTCCCCCATGCCCTGCAACCAGGAAGAAATGAGAACGACCTTGCTCGCCCGTGACACCGCAATCGCAAAGATATGCCTTAACCTGGGAGATGGTAAAGCCACGGCCTGGGGTTGTGATTTATCTGAGGAATACGTTACCCTTAACAGCGAAGATATTACTTAATAGGAAGATAACCGGCATGTCACAAGAGAAAGTTGCCACTATAAGCTCGTTGGAGCCTCTACTCAAGCCTCGCTCCATAGCAGTTATTGGAGCCTCCCGAAAACATGGGACTATCGGCAATAAGCTCTTCCATAACATACTGCACCAGGAGTTTAATGGCGTCGTTTACCCGGTGAACCCGAATACCAGTGTGGTAGCCTCCGTAAAGGCATACCCATCCGTTCTCGATATACCGGGAAATGTGGACCTGGCAGTGGTCATTGTTCCAGCAGAAACAGTTCACCAGGTGGTGGAACAATGCGGGCAGAAAGGCGTGCGCGGCATCGTAATAATATCCTCCGGTTTCGCAGAAAGCGGGCCCGAAGGCATAGACAGGCAAAAAAAGCTAGTCGAGATAGCTCACAGCTATGGGATGCGTCTGGTAGGCCCCAACTGCATGGGAATAATCAATACCGACCCACAACTCAATATGAATGCCACATTCTCCTCTGTTTTCCCCCCTGTCGGCAACATCGCTTTAGGCACCCAGAGCGGTGCCCTGGGGCTGGCCATCCTGGAATACACGCAGAGCCTGAATATTGGCCTATCTACTTTTGTCAGCATAGGAAACAGGGCCGATGTATCCAACAACGACTTATTACAGTATTGGAAGGAGGACCCGGCTACCGATATCATTCTCTTTTACCTGGAATCTTTCGGCAATCCGAGAAAGTTTGCCCGTATAGCCCGCAGCATAACGCTCACCAAACCGATAGTGGCGGTAAAAAGTGGACGTACCACAGCCGGTTCCAGAGCTGCCGCATCCCATACCGGGGCACTGGCTACTGCCGAAGTAGCCTGCGAAGCCCTGTTTGCCCAGGCCGGGGTAATCCGGGTAGATACACTGGAGGAGCTCTTCGACGTGGCCAATCTGCTATCCCACCAACCCATACCTTCAGGGAGAAGAGTGGCTATTCTTACCAATGGTGGTGGCCCCGGAATTATGACTGCCGATGCCTGCGCCGCCAGAGGACTCGATCTGCCTGCGTTTTCAGATAAGACTCTCTCCGAGTTGAAAAGCTTCCTGCCACGCCGAGCCAGTTTTAGCAACCCCATCGATATGACTGCTGAAGCCAGCGCTGAGGAGTATAGCCAGGCACTAAAGCTACTGGTGCAGGATAAGTGCATAGACATCGTGATTGTTATTTTTATTCCTCCAATACTTACACGACCCGAAGAAATAGCTGCTGCCATCCGTGAGATAGGGCCGCAATTTCGCCAACAGGGCAAGACACTGGTGGCTTCATTTATGGGCTGGCGTGGCGCCAGCACCAAATTAAGCTGGGGGAAGGGATATGTCCCCTGTTTCACCTTCCCGGAGGCTACGGCAGGCGCGCTCGCCAGGGCTTGTGAATACAGCGATTGGCTAAAGAGACCAAAAGGGGTAATTCCAGCAATGGAAGGCACTGATAAGCAAAAGGCTAAGCAAGTAATCAAAACAGCTTTACAGCGAAGCGCAGCGCGGCCTTTGTGGCTGGATGCCACTTCCGTTATCGAGCTTCTGGGAGCTTACGGCATTCGCACAGTACAATCAAAGTCAGCCATAACTGCCGCGGAAGCGAAGAAGGCAGCCGAGGAGATTGGCTTCCCTGTTGTCGTAAAACTTCTCTCCGACACGGTAATTCACAAGACGGAGGTTGGCGGGGTAATTCTCGACCTCAACTTGCAGAGCGAAGTGGAGCGTGCCTTCATCCAAATCAGACAGCACCTGGCCGGTATCGGAAGAGAGAATGAGATGCAGGGTGTAACTGTTCAAAAAATGATGTCGGGGGAAATAGAGGTGATTGTCGGCATAACCCAGGATCCTTCCCTCGGCCCCTTAATCCTGTTTGGCATGGGCGGGGTTTATACGGAGCTATTTAAAGACACCATTTTCCGCATTCACCCACTAACTGATGTCGATGCACGGGAGATGGTTCGCTCGGTCAAGGCTTACCAGCTTCTCGAAGGCTGGCGAGGAGCGAAACCCTCTGATATAGAAGCCCTTGAGAAACTCCTGCTAAGGGTCTCCGCCATGGTGGAAGACCTGCCCCAGATAGCAGAGATGGACCTTAATCCAGTGAAAGTTCTGAAACGAAATAATGGATATGTGGTAGTTGACGCCCGAGTCATGCTTGCTTAATTTTCTCTAACCACGTGGCAACTCTGATGTTACAACCAGTGCTTTTCTGGCTAGTTTAACGACTACCAGAAAGAAATGAAAGGATGCAGTTATCAAAAAACTAAGTAAGAGCGCTCTTTTTTCAAGCGTGATTCCCTTATTTGTCCTGGCACACTTCGCACATCACCTGGTAATAGCGCTGCCAGTGCCGCTCCTGCCATTCATCCGCAATGAGTTTGCCCTGGATTACACCCAGGCAGGAGTGGTAATCATGGCATTCAATCTCGCATACGGCATCAGCCAATTGCCATCAGGCTGGCTTGCCGACCGCATCGGTTCCCGTGTACTGCTAACGGTAGGCACTGCGGGCGTGGCATTAGCAGGACTACTGGTCGGGCTTTCGCAAACCCATTTTATGCTGATAACCTTCCTGGTGCTGATGGGAATAGCAGGAGGCGGCTACCATCCTTCGGCAGCACCACTAATTTCACGGTCGGTCGAACCAAAGAACCGGGGGCGGGCACTCGGCTTCCACATGATTGGTGGCAGCGGTAGTTTCTTCCTGGCACCACTCGTTGGCGCTGGCATCGCTGCCTGTTATGGCTGGCGTGCCTCCTTCACCTGGCTGGCCATTCCAACTGCACTATTCGGAATCGCATTTTACGTATTGTTGGGTCGTCGCCCAGAGCTAAACAGGCTTTCAAAAACAATATCCGAATATTGTGATAAAGCACAGCCACCTTCAAGTGACTTGCCTCAATTAATACCATTTATGGTGTTAAACATATTCGCCGCGGGGGTAAATTTCTCCGTAATATCATTCATCCCGTTGTTCATGATTGACCACTTTGGCGTTGCTGAGACAATAGCAGCATCGTCCTTGTCCATTATGTATTCTGCCGGGCTGTGGGCAAGCCCACTGGGAGGGTATATATCGGACCGCCTGGGCAAAATCCGCGTGGCGCTGGTAGCATGCCTTGTTACAGGCCCACTGATTTACCTGTTAAATATAGTGCCATCTGGCCTGGGAATCGGTGCTGTGCTACTTATGTTTGGCATAACCATGTACATCCGCCAGCCAGCATCGGAATCCTACATCATTAGCCAGACTCCGGAGCATCGCCGCTCAACAATACTTGGTATTTACTATTTCGCAAGCATGGAGGCCGGCGGCATATTTTCCCCCATTATAGGCAACTGCATCGACCGCTTTGGCTTCCAACCGACCTTCACCGGTGCCGGA
This sequence comes from uncultured Dehalococcoidales bacterium, assembly GCA_964509565.1. Lineage (GTDB taxonomy): Bacteria > Chloroflexota > Dehalococcoidia > GIF9 > AB-539-J10 > JAGMDB01. Next base: position 7,745 of record CAZDXE010000044.1, read on the forward strand.
ATCGCCATACTTATGGTAAGTCTGGTCTGCGCAATATTCCTGCGGCATAACCGTGATTAGGATTCCGCAATCAGAAAACTCGGCTGTATTTTGTCCTGGAGTTATCCTAGATAGCCACCCCGCTCTCAACTGAATCCTCTTTGCTTGAATGCCGCGGCATTGTCAGCCATTTTCTTCAGCAGAGTGGTGGCAAGCTGTCTTTCATCCTGCGCAAATCCAGTGCCGAGAACTTCAGTCCAGCGTTTCAAAGTCTTCTCCAGCCTGGGCACGATATCCTTTCCTTTAACTGTCAGGGAAAGCCTGTAAAAACGTTTGTCATGGCAATCATGCTTCTTGGCCACATATCCCAGCTCCACCAGTTCCTTAACCACCCGCGCCGTGGTGGTTTTATCCATACCGAGCGCCTCGCTCAATTCGTCCTGGCTTAAGCCATCATGCCGGTAAAGAGCGTGGACAAACTGTAGATACCCGCCCTTAATATCAACCTCGGCAAACTCTTTATCTACAAAATTGCGGCTATACCTGTGAATGATTGAAACCCATTTGCCTAATGATTCGTACATGTCACAT
>CAZDXE010000044.1:8414-9834 GCA_964509565.1 uncultured Dehalococcoidales bacterium
GCTATACCTGTGAATGATTGAAACCCATTTGCCTAATGATTCGTACATGTCACATCGCCCCCTTCAATTAGAGCTTGCTGTATCTTGAACTCGCGCATCTGGGGAATGACCATAACAAGCGTTATGGCAAAAGATAAGGTATCGGCAATTGGAAATGACAGCCATATTCCATCAAGCTGAAAAAAATGAGGCAGAATGAATATCAATGGAATGAGGAATAGAATCTGTCTGGATGTAGAAAGAATGAATGTTGGAATTGCCTTCCCGATTGCCTGAAATATGGTTGAGCCAACGACCTGAAATCCGATCAGCCAAAATGCTATGAAGACCAGCTTCATCGCGTGGGTGCCCTGATATACGAGAGCAGCATCTGTGGAAAAAATACGCACAATCGGCCCGGGGAAAAAGAATAGAATCAGAAAAGCAGCCACAGAAAACGCTGTTGCAATAATAGCGGATTTGCGTATTACTTCTATCCCCCTGTCATAACGCCTCGCACCGTAGCTGAAACCAAGAATCGGCTGGAGCCCCTGCGCAATACCAATGCTCGGCATTGCGCCAAACATCAACACCCGGTTTATCACACCATACACTGCTAGGGAAATGCCTCCACCATAGGAACCAAGCATCCTGTTAATGATGACAGCAATAAAACTTCCCGCTGCAGTCCTTATAAATGACGCAGATCCTATGCTCACAATTTGCTTGACCACAACCCACCCCAGAAGAAAATTCTTCACCTTGATTCGCAGAGAGCTTTTCCCTGAAAGGAAATAGCGCAGAATGTATAGCGCCGTCACAGCCTGCGCAATAACCGTTGCGAGTGCTGCACCCCGAACACCCATGTCAAGAACAAAGATGAAAATTGGGTCAAGCGCAATATTTAACAGGGCGCCTATGAACATGCTTATCATCGCAACGTGGGCATTGCCTTCGGCTCTGATAATACCGTTGGATGACATAGAGAATTCGCGGAGCACTGTACCAAAAAGAATTACATCCATATATTCTTTTGCGTAGGGGAAAACATCGTCTGTAGCGCCAAAGAGATGGGTGAAGAAGGTGCTTTTTGCTAACCCCACAATCGTTAATGTGCCTCCCAGAATAAGAATCAGAGAAATGGCGTTACCCAGCGCACGTTCTGCTTGCTTCATATCGCCAGCGCCCAGGCTCCTGGAAATGAGGGATGACGTCCCCATCCCAATCATCATCCCAACCGCCATGGTGAACATCTGAAGAGGGAAAACGACAGAAACGCCAGCAATAGCCAGGGCACCTACTCCCCGTCCAACGAAAATCATATCTACCACGTTGTATAGAGACATAACAAACATGCCTGCTATCGCTGGAACAGAGAGCTTCCACAACAATGTTTTTACAGGTTCGTTAGCCAGAGCCAGACTGTGATTATGCATAAGTT
>CAZDXE010000045.1:0-9656 GCA_964509565.1 uncultured Dehalococcoidales bacterium
AGTCAGTCCGTACAGGTTATAGACCAGAGTATCTATTTTCTTGTCCGTCTGTTCAATTTGCTTCTGAATGTCGTGCCACTCATCCAGCCCCTTTTGGACTTTTTGAAGTTTCTTATTCAACTCCAGCATCTTTTCCACCAGAGATACGACCTTGTCATGCGCTTTCCTTTCAACTGGGTTGGCAGAGTCGATTTGGTGGATGGGGAGTTGTCCCACTTGTCGTGCCTGTATTTCGGAGAACACCTTCTTGGTGGACTTCAGGAACAGATTATAATAGTTGTTTAATAGTTTGGAGTTCAATAAGCCCAAAATGAGTTTTAAGCTCGGCTGGTCACTTTTTGGTGTTATCACCACCAGTGTGTTTAATGCATAATACTGTTCTTTATCGAGAGTTGCTATGATTCTATCCCCTACGCGTCTAAACAATATTTTTTCTTTAGCGTTAAAAATGTCCTCTCGTTTGCAGCTATGAATCTTAGATATGTCATAAAGCAAATAATTGTTTGGGAAAGACAATGCATAGCGTTCAATGTCTCGTCCGTCCAATACCTTTTTGTATTGCCCGCTTTTAGCCTCCTTAAAGAGGCAGCTTTTACGGTCTTCTTTCAATGCTATTGCTTGATTGATGTTAACTAGAGTGTTCAGTTTCACGGACTGAGCGTCAACCTTTTTTCTGAACATCTTTAGTTTAGGTGACACATTAACGGTGAAACTACAATTGCTTGTTTCATTGAAGAAACGCTGCTGAATGGTATGCTCTTTCCTGCCCCCTAAAGCTACAATCCTAACCGAGTTTTGGGTACGGGCTTTGCCAAGTGGCTCTCGTCTAAGAACGATAATCACGTTTTCCACGACCGCTCCCGCGAAGGGCATTCCTTCCAAGGTGGTTATATTCATTACTTGACAAGTGTTCAATATGAATGATCGCAGAGCACGATAATACTCTTGTGTTAGGAACGTGTTTGGAATTATGAAGCCTAATATTCCTTGCGGTTTCAGTAGTGAGATACCCATGTGAACGAAAAATCCGAAGGTATTTAACCTACCCATGGAGGAGCCAAAAGTCACTAGTAGGTATTCCTTCATGCCTTGTTCAGTTTTGGGGTCCATGGACATTTGAACGTATGGAGGATTGCCAATCACCACATCAAAACCACCGTTGGACATAATGTTTGGGAATTTGTCTTCCCAGTTAAAGGGCTCCTTATCCTTCCAGTTCTTGCCAAAATAATTCTTAAGTTCTTCCTCAGTGCCGGAAATCAGCGAATTTCCACGTTGAATGTTATTCTCCAGCATTTCCAATTCACCGCGTTCTGTCAAGGTACGAAGCAAGAGGTTTAGGCGGGCGATTTCAACCGCTTGTTTATCCAGGTCAACGCCAAATATGTTGGACAGAAGGACTTGCAGGCGTTCATGCTGGTTAAGTTCTACGGCTGGCTTGCTGCGCACGCCAGCATGGTAGTTCAGTAGTTCGTCAAATGCTCGAATAAGGAAAGACCCCGAACCACAAGCAGGGTCGAGGATTTTCATATTCAGGATTTCATTATGGGTGTGGTCTTTTAGGAAGTGGCCTACGGTTTCCTTGACGACATAATCGGTTACAAAGGTGGGCGTATAGTAGATGCCCTGTTCTTTGCGATGTTTCTTGGTAACTTCTTGCTGTTTCTCAAAATCCTCCTTTCTTAAGGAAGTAACATAACCCAGATATTGCTCATAAACCGAACCGAGCACATCTGGTTCCATGATAGAAAAGTCATAATTGGCTATACTGCCGGGCACCTTGTATAGCCCGTTAATTATGTCCTCTACTGTTGCACTCTCTATAAAGATGCTATCAGTGAGGTGTGGCTCGAATAAGTCGCTATCATAAGGATCGCCAAAGTAACGGAAAACTTGCTGCAGCTTTTCAATAAGCTCTCCCTTGCAACCACCGGTTCTCCATTCATTTAGCGTCGCTCTGAGTTGATTGTTCTCTATCTTCCTGTCTTCACAGTTGCGGATAAAGATAAGACGGTTAAAGAAACGTTGTATTATCTCATTAATCTCACTGTGGGTTAGCTGTTTATTGTAATGATGTATCTGCTTGAACAAAGCATCTCGCCACTGTTTCAGTTGTTGGAATAGCTTATCCTCAATCCTTTGTTTTCCCGGCAGATGCCCGTATCTTTCTCCCCATTCTGCTATTACGTTGGCTTCAAATGATTCTCTAGACAGTAGCCAAAGGTCGTCGAACCTTTCCACGTAATTCGCGGCCTGCAAATTCAGACAGAGTTTGTTGCTTTGGGCCACATACACGCGTATCGATTCAAAGTTGGACAGAATTGCCCAAATAACTCCCTTATTGTAGGCATACTCTACCGCCTGTTGGATGTATTCTTCTTTGTTCAAGTTCTCTTTGAGTGCTTTGGCCTCCAGGTAGAACTGGGATATTCCATTGAGCTTGAAGGCATAATCTACGCGCCCTTTAGAGGCTCTTTCTTCTTCGGAAACCTCTTTTTTATCATAGACGGACCAGCCTAACTCTGCGAACAGCAGCTCAATGAAGTTGCGACGCGTGTTGGCTTCGTTATAAGACTTAATCTCTTTTTCGTCGAGTCTCTTATACTTCCCGACCAGTTCCGCGATTTTCTTTTCGGCTTCTTTTTTTGTCATTGATTAGTTAGCCAACTCCTTATTGTCCTCTCCCAACCGTCTGGCTGGGTTACACATTGCTATCAGACGCCATCTTTTAGGGCTTATTATAGCATGGCAATACAGAGTGGTGTTAAACCGCAGTGGTAACATTCCGTCAAAATGTGTAGTCAGCAACAACTGGACACTTCATAGGCTCACGCTCAAGCCATAGCTTGCTTTGACGTCGGCGTTGACGTTGACACCCCGCCACAGCGGTGAAGTCCAATTAGCTTAGAAGGTGTCAAACGGTAAAGCACTTGACAATATAATGGGGGTGGTGCATATTTAATATAGGCTAAACCTTAGCCACAATCAAAATGGAGTAAAGATGAATGCTTTATTATACTGCTCATGCCCGAAAAAGGATGAGCATGCGAAGTATTAGTGAGCATGAAGTTGAATATTGTATTGAGAACCATACAATTGAGTATTCAGACAAGAAAGGAAATACAATTTACACGGCATATACACTAGCTAATAGATATATTAAGGTGATTATTGATAAAAATTATAGAAAATCAATTAAGGTTATTACGGTAGGTGATTAAAATGAAAAATTCAAAGGTAGAACATGATAAAGAGGCAGATGCTATTTACATATATCTTAGTGATGAAAAGTATGCCTATGGCAGAGATATAGATAATGAGCGTCGTATTGACTATGATGCTCATGGGCTACCCATGGGAATTGAATTACTCTGTGTTAGCGAAGGTGTAATACTAGATGATTTACCATATCCGAGAGAGGTTGAAAAAATACTCATAAGTAAACACATTAAAATGTATGCATAAACGGTAATGTCAAGATGTCAACAAATTGCCACCCTGAAAGGGTGGCAATTTTTCTATTTCAGGCCTAATCTGTCCACGGGGGAGAGTTTCTTAATCCTTAGTATCTTCTGGGGCACAGCTCTCTTTAGACTGAAGCCAAGTTTTGACGTTATTTTGACGGCAAATTAAAAATAACAGGTTATCACCAAAAAGGACTTTAGCTTCAAAACGGGCATTATCCAGAAAACGCAAAATGCCTATTTTAAACGTAAGACCACATATTATTATGACTGACTTGGAATTACGAAACCACTGCTCTAGCTCTGAGCTATACCTGCACAGAATTAGTATAGGTGGTAATGGTAATTTTGGCCAGTAAGTTTACTATGATGTGCAGTTACGGAATTCATTAAAGATGATAGGTGTTAGTTGCTTGAGGGAATGCTGTATAGAATTACTAACAGAGCTGTCAGGTAATGGTGTAATAGAGATTTTGTTTTGTTCTAATGCGTATGAATCAGTCCTGGGATTGCTATGAGGTGAAGCGTCTTTGTTATTACGCATGATGTGGTAATGCGCATCGATGTCACCCGGGTCTTTTTCTACCCTGTCACAGTAGCTTTGCTTGCTTAGCCTGGTAATTTCTATGCCGGCAATTTCACCTGGAGGTAAATCGGGCAAGTTAATATTCAGCAGGATTTCTTGACATAAAACCCCATCTTTAACCTTAATAGCTAGCAAAGAAGCTAACTTAGCTGCAGCATCAAAATTTAAATTCGAGTAGGCGTTTATGGAGATAGCTATTGATGGTATGCCATGTAAATAACCCTGGAGGGCAGCGCCTACGGTACCTGAGACGAAGACGTCATGCCCCATGTTAGCGCCTCTGTTGATACCGGAAACGACCAAATCTATCTCGCCAGGAAATAGGGATTGAATAGCAATAATGACACTATCTGATGGCGTGCCTTCTACTGAGTAAGCTTCTATCTCTCCCCCCCAGTGGTCTAATTTCTGTATTTTAATGGGTTGGCGAAGGCTGATAGAAGTTCCTACTCCGCTCTGTTCCTGTTTGGGAGCTATTACTATTACTTGCCCTGCCTTTTGAAGTTCCCTCGCCAGTACCTGGAGCCCCGGGGCATCTATGCCGTCATCGTTGGTAACCAATATTTTCATGTAGATTAATTGACTCTATATTGTGCTTTCTAAACCAGCAACTGTCAAGAATCAAGAAACAGCAAATGAATTTTGTGAAAAGTGATAAAATACTGTACGTCATGGCGAAAATGAATTCTCCTTTTAAGCTGGAAGATGTTTTAGAAAAATCTTATACGGGGCGATGTTTGTCCAGTGAAGAGATTGTCTTTCTGCTTGGTTTGAAAGAGAGAGGAGAAGTAGATCGACTTTTTAATGCTGCCCGAAATTTAAGGCAGAGATATTTTGGTGACCAGATATTCCTGTATGGGTTCGTGTACTTCTCTACATATTGTCGAAACTGCTGTAATTTTTGTTATTATCGTAAGCCTAACAAATTATGTAAACGATATCGAAAAACTGAGAATGAAGTTGTAGAGGTTGCTCAAAGGTTAGCAGAATCTGGGGTTCATCTGATTGATCTTACTATGGGAGAAGACCCTTTTTATTATCTGAGAGACGGTGGGTTTAAATCACTCGTTGATATGGCGGGAAGAGTGAAGGCGGAGACAAATTTACCTGTGATGATTTCTCCTGGGGTGGTTCCAGCGCAGGTTTTAGCTGATTTAGCTGATGTGGGTGTTGATTGGTATGCTTGTTACCAGGAAACACATAATAGGAAACTGTTTTGTCGTTTGCGCTCCGATCAGGATTATGATTTGCGTGTTGAGGAAAAATACCTGGCCAAGAAGTTGGGTTTGTTGGTGGAGGAGGGTATTTTAGCTGGTGTAGGTGAGTCTCTGCTGGATGTTGCCACTTCGATGCAAGCTATGAGGGATTTGGGCGCTAACCAGGTGCGTGTTATGAGTTTTATTCCGCAGAAAAGCATTCCTATGGGTGACTGGCCCTCACCCCCGCGTATTTATGAGATGATGATTATTGCTGTCCTGCGCCTGGTGTTCCCTGACCGCTTGATACCTGCTTCTCTGGATATAGATGGATTGGGAGGCTTGCAGGAGAGATTGAAAGCTGGAGCGAATGTAGTTACTTCTTTGATTCCACCACACCTGGGATTAGCAGGAGTGGCTCAGGCTTCTTTGAATGTAAATGATGGGTATCGAACGGTAAAAGGCGTGGTGCCTCTGTTAGAGGAACTTGGATTAAGTGCTGCAACAACAGAAGATTACATTAACTGGGTTAAAAATGAGGAAGCTAATCTTGGGAAGAAAGATATTTGTGTTGAGATCAAGGGATGAAGGTTGTAGTTGTTGGGGGTAAGTTGCAGGGAGTAGAGGCAACATATCTGGCGCATAAAGCTGGTTGGGAAGTGGTTTTGGTGGATAGGAACTCTATGGTACCTGCTGCGGGCTTATGTGAAACATTTTACCAGTTGGATGTAACTGGCGAGGCGCTGGATTTACCAGGAGCTATTAAATCGGCGGATTTGATTATACCCGCTCTGGAAAATCCTGTTGCTTTGAAATGTCTGAAAGAGAGAGCAGCAAAAGAAGATATACCATTGGCTTATGACGCTGCAGCTTATGCGGTTTCATCCTCTAAAAAGGAGTCCGACCTGCTATTTGATAAACTTGCTATCCCGGCACCTAAACCCTGGCCGAAATGTGATTTGCCTGTTGTCGTTAAACCATCAGATTCAAGTGGAAGTAAGGGAATACGCAAGATAAGTAAAATGGAAAATCTCCTACCATTTGTGGTAGATGAATCAAATAACTGGGTGATACAGGAGTTCTTAGAAGGCCCCTCTTATTCTCTTGAGGTTTTTGGTGCGAAGGGAAATTTTGTGAGCCTGCAAGTTACAGAAATTGTGGTGGATAGCCAGTATGATTGTAAAAGGGTACTGGCTCCCGTGCAGCTTCCCACCGGAGTAAATGCGGAGTTTAAAAAAATCACTGAAGCAATTGCAGCTGCTCTTAATCTGAATGGTATTATGGATGTGGAGGTGGTTTTCCACAACGATGCTTTAAAGGTTTTGGAAATAGATGCCCGGTTGCCAAGCCAGACTCCTACAGTGGTTAATAAATCAATAGATATAAATATGTTGCAACTTTTATATGATGTATTTGTCAGAGGTGCTATTCCTGCAGTGCCTGATATTGGCCATGAGAGAGGGGTGGTCTATGAGCATATAAAAGTGTCTCCTGGAATTTTAGAGGTATTGGGGGAGCATGTTATGGCTAGTGCACATCCCCTCAAGCGTTACGATGATTTTTTTGGAGCTGATGAAGCCTTAACCGATTTTGCACCTGGGTGTTCCCCATGGGTGGCTACTTTGATAATCACGGGAAACAATCGTGAGGAAGCATGGGACAAGCGTTGTCAGGTCATCGGGGATATCAGGGATTACTTTAAACTAGCTTTATATATTGACCACACATTAAATCATAACGGATGCGGGAATTTTGGGAAAAAGGTGGGAAGATGACACGTTTAACCAGTGAATCTTTAACACACATGGCTGAGGAACTTGATGAATATGATATGGGATTATTGCGCAAGACCGGCTATACACTTAGAGAGATTGCCTGCCAGGCTGCAGGTGTTCCAGAGGCAGATTTGCGTGCTGCCAGTATTTCTACACCGGTGGCAGTAATCCCGATTACATCAGGGGAAGGCGTTATCGAATACTTCGCTCAAGCAGTGCAAAGCGTAGTTAACTATATTGGTTTCGCGTCTTTCGTTACTCATGAGCATGATGTTGCTGGGCTTGCAGAAGGAATCGAAAGAGGCGCTAAAATTATTTTTCTGGCTGATGATAATTGTTTTATTGCTATAAATTTGCCTCGTGGCTTAGTGGCGGACAATGCTGAGGCTACAGCCAGAGGATATGTTACTGCTCTAAAATGTTTGTCAGGAGGACTACGCAATCGCAAGGTATTGGTGATAGGAGCAGGATTGGTTGGGAGAAGTGCTGTTTGTTCCTTGAAAAAACTTGGTGCCAGAGTGGCAATGTTCGATATTGACCAGGCTAAAACTGAAGATTTGGTGAGAGAGTATGGCGTGATTAGAGAGGAGAATCTTGCAGAAGCGTTGCAACGGCACACAATTGTACTTGATGCATCTCCTGCCGCGGAAATCATTCAAGCAGAGCATATTAAACCGGATACCGTGATTGCTGCTTGTGGTATTCCTCTGGGATTGAGTTCGGAAGCTTACTCTCTGGTAAAAGATCGCCTTGTACATGACCCTCTGCAAATTGGCGTAGCTACAATGCTTAATATGACTGTTAAATGAAGAGAGAGGCAAAAGGTGGTCGATAACCCAATGCCGAATGAAGCCTCTTACGATTATAGACTTCATTTGATGACTAAACGCAAGTGAGGTTGATTTCTTGAATTCGAAAGGGGATATGCTGTAAAATTTGGAACGGAAAAAACAATATCGACGGAAGGATGATATGGTTGGATAAGGAGTTCCCTGTCAGTAATCGTGATAGGTTTATTCTCTTGTTAAAGTTTCCGTTGAGAAAAGAGGATTAGCAGGACATAGTTCGTTGAGGTTTTTTAGAAAAGTGAGTAGAAAATGAAGGAAATTTATACCAGAATGGGGGATGGTTCTTTAGTTGCGATAACTGAAGGAGAGCTAAGGCGAGATTTAGAAGAGGGCACTGGAGATGCTGCGGAACGGGGTAAAATTTCGGCTCTCTCTGAAGATGAGCTGTCATATCTTTTTGATATTTATAGTATTCCTTACAGGTTTGTTAGCGTAGAGATGGGAAACGAAGTTATCCTCAGTTACGATGCTGCCACTCTTAAGATTAGGCGTGTGGGGGTGTTAACGCATAGAATTCAGTCGCTTCAAATCTATGAGAAGCTCCTGGGTGCTGATACAGTGGAATTTGACCACGTTGATTATAGCTTCAAGCCTGTAAAACCTATTGTATCTTATGAACAATCGGAGGTGGAGCAAGCTTTGTTGATGACGACTATTCCTGTGTTTTATGGAGCTATGCCTAACTTGGGTACATATACTCAACCGGATGGACCATGCCTCAACCCAATGGAGCTATTGCCACAAGGTAAAATATCCGAAGCTAGAGCAGCTCAAGAAGAAATGGTGGAGTATGCTGTTAAAGACATGGTTTATGTGGGCAGTGCAATGTATGAATCTGGGGTAGACGGCATTAATTTTGATACTACAGGAGCGGCAGGTGATGCTGATTTTCTGGCTACTCTGCGTGCTGTTGAGATATTGAGAAAAAAGTATCCTCAGATGGGCATAGAGGTAGGAATGGCAGGAGAGTTTGTTCTGGGAATGCACGGCGAGTTAACTTATGATGGGGTTCGCTTAGCAGGATTGTACCCTCATAAGCAAGTCGAATTAGCTATGAAAGCGGGGGCTACTATTTTTGGCCCAGCCATTAACACCAACACAGATAAATCGTGCCCGTGGAACGTAGCTCGGGCAGTTACTTTTGCAAAAGCCTGCGGTGAAAATTCTCATATACCTGTCCATGCCAATATGGGAATGGGAGTCGGAGGAACTCCTGTAGTTGACCAGCCTCCTGTCGATGCGGTGTCAAGGGCTTCCAAAGCCATGGTGGAGGTAGCCAGGTTGGATGGCTTGTAGGTGGGAGTGGGAGACCCAGCCGGGATGGCTAATGCTCATTGCATTGCTTCGGGAATGGGTGGGATGCGAACTGCTGGAGATCTGGTAGGACGTATGCAAATATCCCGAGGAATGAAAATCAAAGAAGCAAAAGAGTATGTGGCTAATAAGTTGAAAGTTTCTGTATCTGATCTTGTTGACCCGGTCGTGATGAATGAAGTAAGAGATGATTTGGATATTGGCATGGTGTCAACGAGCCTGTTTCCTGGTTCTGCTAAAGGGATAGAAGCTAAATTCCGTATAGCAGAGTTGTTGGATATAGAAATCAACTGCGTAAATAAATTCAGAGATAAAATAGGTGGGGCATTGAAGGCATAAAGTGAAGTATAATAATAATGGAAAATGGGAGAGGTGGCTTTTAGTGACTTGAGAGTTGTAAAATTACGCTAAAGAAGGAATTTAAGAAAAAGGAGGCCAAGACATATGGGCACAGAGGAATTTTTAAAAGAAGC
>CAZDXE010000046.1:0-7819 GCA_964509565.1 uncultured Dehalococcoidales bacterium
ACTTAATTCAGGGGTCCCTGTAGCTCAGCTGGACAGAGCGGCTGCCTTCTAAGCAGCGGGTCGAGCGTTCGAATCGCTCCAGGGACGCCACAAAATTTAGAACAGTTTCTGTTTCCCTGCTGGCTCAGTGGGGAAATTTCCTTTCCAATCCTAGAAAATACCACTCGCGAAATCGAGATATCCAATCCTCATTGTCTCCGTGTGATGGGCATTGAGCGAATATAGTTTACTGTGTTGGCTGTTGAAACCTTCTTGCTGATAAGTAGCTAGAATGGTTGTGGCGTATTATGAAATATGAATGAGCTGATGTAATTTACGTGTCTGGTATGGTAAACTATGTTATTGGAAAGGGAAAGAAAGAGAAAATAAAGGAAAATGGGTGAGATGCAAAGACATAGTTGAATTTCTATCTCAACTGTATTAGCCATGAGAAATCAATATAACGGATTGGGTTTAGGCTTACTACTGGCAGGGATAGGTCTCATGCCGACAGCATATCTGCTATTGCACTCTATCCCCTTAATTGCCATGGGGATCTCCCTGGTGGTACTAGGAGCAATCTGTTTGGCTTTGGGGAAATCCCGTCCCAGGATTTCTCCTGAAGTGAGCAAGCTTCTTATGGAGACTGGCATGGAAAACCTGAACTCTTTGCTTGAAGAGTTGTGTCTGAAATCCAAAGGGATGTATATGCCATCTTCCATAACTGGGGGAAAACCACGAGCTATTATTCCTCTGCACAGTAATACTCGATTTCCAGAAATAAATGAGCCATTGGTACAAAGGTTGATAGTATCCTGTGGGCAGGACCCTGAGGATATTGGCATAATGGTAACTACCCCGGGCTCAAATATTGTGGATATGCTGGAGATGAAGCCGAAACTGTCTTCAGACGAGATAACTGCTGCTCTCACCACTATTCTGGTAGGCACTTTGGATGTAGCTACTGGTGTTAAAGTTAGCATAGCTGATAGCAAGATTAGTGTTGAAGTGCACCACCCTCGCCTGGGGAAAAATGAAAATTCCTGGGCAGTGCAAAGTCTTGGAAGCCCTATCGCTTCTGTGGTTGCTTCCTTACTTGCTGAAGCTACAAACAAGCCTGTGCTTGTAAAAAATGAGGAACAACATAGAGAAAATGTCTTCATTGACCTGGAAATTCTGAATAATACCCAGGAAAAACAGAACATGGAATGACAAATATACAGATATTGGTAAAAAAGATAGTGGAGCTTTTACACTTTAAATTACGTCCTTAGCTTTTTGTCTTTGATTTTTAATCTTAATTTAGGTTTATGTAGAGTGAAAATATATGATTACTATATCATTATCCTGGCAAGCCTCCTTCTAGCCACTGTTGTTATTCTTGCGGCCCTGGATGAAACTCGATTGGACTTCTGCTTTTCCGTATGCTTTATAGAGACGCTGATCTTAAATGAATTGTGCATTTATTTTAACCCGGAGACGAAAAAAAGATTGAATATTGTAAACTATATTCTCTTCGCCGGGTTTCTATTCATTGTTATGGCTAAGGTAGTAGAAATACTTTGGGGTATCGATGTGGCAGAGACACTGTGGGCCACTATTAAGTTAAAGATAACAGGGACACTTTGAGGCAGTAAGCTACTGTGAAAAAATTAACACTAATCTTGCTTATTCTGGTATTGGTATTTGCAGCCCTGGGGGGGGCGATCGTCAGTGCAATTACTCAGACCTCGCATGAAAACCCCTCCACTGCTGAAAGCAGCCTTTATCTTGCAATTCCGTTGATTCATTATAGCGAAATTTTTGACCAATTAGCCAGCGGGAATTACCCTGAAGCAAGGACGCTGCTACAGCAGCTGAAATTGATGGAATATGCTCATCTTCCATCAGAGATAATCTTCACTATGGGGAGATATAACGATTTAACCGCTGATTTGACAGGAAAGCTGGATGACCTGGATAGCACACTTGATATATGTGAGCAGCTTCTTTCACAAAACAAGCTAGATGAAGCTTCTGCTAAACTTGATGAGGCAAAAAGACTCGTTGGTGAGACAGTTAAGCTTATAGAAACTATAAGCAAGGCTACGGAAGAATTGATTTTCCAGACAGCACCTTTTGTTTCCCCTCAGGAAACAACAGCTGTAAGTGAGGCGGAGGCGAGGCTTCAAAAGGCGATGGAAAAACTTGCTGAGCTGGAAGCATGGTATAAAGACAAGCTGAAAAACCTCGATGGTGCAACTGAAGAGAAAAAAAGCTTACTAATTACCACGCTAACCTTGAATGTGATCCCAGCTAAGGCTTGGGTAGGAAACCAGGTTACCATATCAGGTGAACTTAAGGCTACAAATATTCCTCTTCCTGCTCGAGATATATCTATATTTCTTAATGGAAGACATTTCGCTACTGTTACTACTGTGGAAAATGGCACATATGAAACTAGCTTTGCCTTCCCTTATTGGTATATACCCGAGGTAGTCGCACAGAGTTTCTATCTCCCACAAGGCAATGATAAATCTGCCTACCTGGCTTCATCAAGCGAAATTAAGAGAGTAATGACCTTGTTTCATTCTACAGGGCTCAGTATAGAAATTCCGGAAGAAGTATATCCAGGATTGCCTGTGGAGATAAATGGTAAAGTAAGCTCGAGAGGCAATGTTGTGGGACGCAGTATCAAAGCATTGCTGGATGGGGAGACTCTTTTTGAAATTACCACCGATGACCATGGTTTGTTTAAACACCTATTGATGCTTAGTAAGGGAATTCAAACAGGAGGACATAATTTAAAGTTTATTGTTGAGCCTGATGATGAAGCCCATTCGGCTGGTGCCTCAATGAATAAAGGTTTAAACGTGGTCAAAGTAATACCTCAAATGAATATTCATGTGCCCGGTGTCATCTTTTTGCCACGAAGTGCTAAATTTACAGGGGAGCTATACCCTCCTTTTTCCTTGCAGAGCGTGATTAATTTGACAGGCGAAATGCACTCTCCGCTTGCACTGAAGGAAGCAATATTGACACTGGAGATGGCAGGAGTTTCTACTACGACTGTTATAGATGAAGAAGAATTTGAATTAGGATTAAACGTGCCATTCAAATTTAATATTGTTGGCTACGAGGATATGGAAGCGAACCTTGCTCCTGTAGAACCATGGCATCTTCCTGCCACCTGTAAGATAAAGGTTTTTGTCATAAACCTGGTTTATGTAGTAATTATATTGGCAGCATTCATTCTGGCAGGCGTGGTATTGTTTGTAAGGAGGAGAGGGGTATTCCGTAAAGAAGACAGTCTTTCCATCTCTCCAGAAAAACTACAAACGCCGGTGAGCGCGACTGAATTCCGCCTGCCAGAAATCAAGCTTGTGACAGGGGATAATCAGGGCATTATCTTGAAGGCTTACTATATGGCAGTGGTGGTTGTACAGAGATTAGTCAGGGTTTTTCTTAAACCTCAGGCAACTTTAAGGGAATTCTCAAGCCAGGTTATGCCGTTGCTTGATAGGTTTGCAGGATTGTTCGCCAATCTAACCAACCTGGCTGAGAGGGCTCTGTATTCGCGTCACGGTTTGGGAGATGATGAAGCTTCACAGGCTCAAGACATAGCTTCACAAATGAAAGAGCAAGGGGTTGAAAAGGCAGGGACAAAGAATAAAGATGCAAGAATGTTAAATACGAAAAAGCAAATTCGGAAGCATGAATAATATCAAGAGGAATAAGTGGCAAAGTGACAATTCGTAAACTTTCGTTAATGATAACGTTTGTGATGGTGATGCTAGCAGTGCTTGTCTGGTGTTATCCTACTAATAGCGATTTTAAAAGCGAAAACCCCTCATGGAACGGTGCGCGTGATTTCCTTGATGATTTTCGAGTTTCGCCTCTGAGCTCACTTAATGCGCTATCAGTTGCACCTCAAGAAAGCACACTTCTAGTTATTCCTTATATGGAATTTACTACCAGCGATTTAGAAATACTCGAAAATTATGTTAGCTCAGGGGGAAAGCTGGTTGTTATGGATGACTATGGCTTCGGCAACGATATCCTGGAGCACCTGAAGATTGAGGCAAGATTTACGGGGAACCAGCTTCTGGATACATTGTTTAATTATGAAAATGAAAACTTCCCCAAAATAGTCAATTTCGTTTCTGAACCTGCTACCAGTGAAATAGAAAATCTCGTGTTCAATCATGCCACCAGCCTGGAGAATGCCCCACATGACGATATTATTGCCTGGTCATCCTATTTCAGTTTCCTGGATGAAAACCAGAATGGTGAATATGATGAAGGGGAGCCCGAAGGCCCCTTTCCGGTGATAGCCAATTTTCAAATAGGGAAAGGAGAACTTGTCCTTATATCCGATCCCAGTATATTAATAAACAGCATGCTGGAAATGGGCGATAATCGGCGATTTCTGGAGAATATTGTTCAGGGGCAAATTTTCTTAGACCAGTCACATCTTCCTGAAGTTCCCCTGGATGAAGCTAAAGGGAAATTAAAAATAGCACGTAATGTTTTGGCCACAGTGTGGGGAACTTTGGCATTGATATTACTGGTGTTGATATTAACCTTAAAGCCAATATGGAATATGCGAAAGCTCAAACAGATAGAATAAAGAGGCAAAACTGCCAGGGAGTTGTTTGAATTATTCATAGATTTAGAATTAGATATTAGAAAAGGAGGAGATTAATGGACAACAATGTGCTTTCTATAACGGATAAGATTCTAAAGGAGGTTTCCAAAGTTGTTGTTGGGAAGGAGGAGATTAAGGAACTACTTTTAGTGGCTTTACTGAGTGGCGGGCATCTACTAATTGAAGGCTTGCCAGGTACAGCCAAAACTACTCTGGCAAGAGTGTTTGCCCAGGTTATTGGGGGTGAATTCAAGAGAATTCAATTCACTCCTGACATGTTGCCTGCAGATATCACTGGCTTTTATATATATTCCACCGAAGGCAGTTCCAGGTTTGTGCCAGGACCTATCCAGGCTAACATAGTGCTTGCTGATGAGCTGAATCGAGCAACGCCAAGAACGCAGGCAGCTCTTCTTGAAGCTACGCAAGAAAACCAGGTAACTGTTGAAGGAGTTACACATGTACTACCATCGCCTTTTATGGTTATCGCCAGCCAGATACCTTATGGAGGCGCTGGCACTTACCCATTGACTGTTGTGCAGGTGGATCGATTTCTGCTTAGAGCCTGGAGTGGTTATCCACCGGAAGAGGAGGAAAAAGAGATTGTCGGCAATATAGATAAAATTGAGGGACAAAAAGTAGAACAGGTAGTACAGAGCCGCGAGATTTTGGAAGTTCGAGTGGCAGTTAAAAACATCTACCTCTCGGAAAAAGTGAGAGACTATATCCTGTCTCTGGTGAAGCATGTGCGGCAAAATCGTGATGTTCTGGACAGTCCCAGCCCTCGAGCAGGCATTGCCCTGTATAAAGCTTCCAAAGCCATGGCATTGCTTAGACAGAGGGATTTTGTCATACCTGATGATGTAAAAATGCTTTTCGCTCCTGCACTGGAACATCGAGTGAGGCTAAGGCCAGGAATTGAGATGGAGGAGATAACGCCAGGAGACATTATTAAGAAGGCTTTAGCTGAAGTTCCTGTGCCCAAAGAACCCTGATTTCAATATAGCATAATAGCATTGGATACCTGAAAATAATGAACAAGTTTTTTAAAATTTACCCCTCTCTTGTTTTGCTGGCAGCTACTCATTTTTTGCCACTGCCTCAATCGGTTATAGCCCTGGTGTTGTTTTTGTCGGGGTTGTATTTTCATTTAAGGAAACTGCCACAATGGGAAATTCCGATTACGCTGAGTTATTTCTTTGCTATACCGCTCTTGTTCGAATCAATGACACCAATGTTTTTACCAGTACTGGCATTGTCAGTAGAGTCGCTTATGATAACGATTCCGCTATTTCCACTTGTGCTGGCAATACCAGTATTTCCCTTGGTGAACTCTAGTTTTAGGGATAATGCTCTAAATCAAGATATTGTCTGTTCAGCAAAGCAAAGGCAGTTGACTTTCACTTCAAAATCGGTGATGGTTGCTATAGGGGCAACAATAGTGGTTTCCTTTCTCCTGGGCAATTGGGGATTGATATTAGCTGGCGGCATGGCGCTTCTCTTCGTTACAGGTATGTTGATATACATCTTAAGGCGTTTGCCCACGGTGTTATTTGAGGTAAAACAAGAGGAAGTCAGGATTCTCTCCAGGGATAGAGCCAAATTTGTAATCAGGTATATAAGCAAAGCTAAAATCCCTCTTCACATCGCTGTTAACTCCAACTACCGTTGGATTCATATAAGCAGAAGCAAGATTTTAAACCTTAGCGGCGATGCGGAGATGGAGCTTACCCTTATTCCCTCTCTCTCAGGGCCTTCAGAACCTGAAATAGAACTCCTTTGTACAGATCCGTGGGGGTTAATTCAGGTGAGGCAGATGATTAGACCAGTAAAGCTCTACGTTATCCCCCGTGCCAAATATGCTGAATGGCTGGCACAGAAATATCTTGAAGAAACAGCGGCAGGTGCTGGAGCTGGTAGTAGTGCTTTTTCGATACTTGCGGAAGGCATTATGCCTAAGAGAGGTGTGGAGTATTATGGTAGTAGACTCTTCCAGCCGGGCGATATATTAAGAGATGTAGATTGGAAACATACAGCAAAACTGGGCAAATTTGTGGTCAAAGAATATGTGGAAGAGGCAAAACAGGCAGCAATAATCGCAGTTAATCTAACAGCGGCAAACGTCGAAGAAGCGGATAGATTAGTTTATAACTTTATCACCTCAGGACTGACTTTAGCTAAAGAGAGCATTCCAACTGCTATAGCAGCTTACAACCAGAAGCAAGTAATAGAGGCAACCGCGCTGCTGGATTCCAGAGAACTGGTAAAAAAGACATTGCAGTTGGGGCAAAAGGTGATATTGGTTACACCCTTAAAGCGGTATATTCAACCTCCTGATATCAGGCAACTCAGAATTTCTATGAGACAACTCAGAGGAACGGATGTAGAGGCAATTGGGAAATTAAGGGGAATTTTTGAGCTTGAGATAAAGGCAATAGAGGAGGGAGCCAGGAAACACCCGGCAAGAGAAGTGCTAACCCGTGTCATGCATCGTACTTTACCAGCGGCAAGGATAACTATGATTTCCCTATGGAATCATGATAACGAAGCTTTGGCATTAACCCTCGATGAGCTAAGAAGAAGAGGAACTGACGCTATAGTAATAGACATCAAAAAACAAAAATGAAAAGAGAAAATCTAAATAAGGAGCTTTTAGTTATTTTAGAATGTTGATACTGGGACATACTGGGATTACACTGGGAACTGCCATGATACTGGATGCTGCCTTGAACAAAAAACATTCTGGGCAGACACCTTCTTCCTCAATCCAGGCTGATATTTCATCCAGGCCATCCCGCTTCAGCTCTCTGGCGAAACATATAGATATAAGAGTTCTATTAGTGGGCTCACTTCTTCCTGATATTATTGATAAACCTCTGGGGCGACTTTTCTTCAGGGACATGTTTTCCAATGGCAGAATTATTTGCCATACACTGTTTTTTTTGATTATTCTCTCTCTGGCAGGGATATACCTGTATCGAAGAAAGAGGAAAAATTGGCTTCTCGTTCTCTCCTTTGGCACATTTACACATCTAATCTTTGACCAAATGTGGCTTAGCCCTCACACCCTTTTCTGGCCTTTGTACGGCTGGAGTTTTCCGAAACACGCTAATATTAGATTTATTTGCTGGTTGGGGGGGATATTCACTTCTCTGTGGACCCAGCCCAGTAGCTATGTGTATATTACAGAGATCATTGGTGGAGTGGTATTAG
>CAZDXE010000046.1:7919-9603 GCA_964509565.1 uncultured Dehalococcoidales bacterium
CCTTGCTGCCATATTTCAAGGCTGTAACTGTGAGGAGCGCTTGAGCTATTATCCAGCGTGATTTTACCTTCCCCATCGGCTTCATTTATGATTATGTCAACAAAACCCCCATCCACAAATTGGCTGCGAATATGGTGATTCTGCCTTAATTTGGGGCTGAAGAGTAAAAACTCCAATTTCTGTTTCTCTCCTTTGTGTACAGGTTCAAAGAGGATATTTCCCTCCCACTTCTCTTCATGGGTTAATGTTTCTACATCTATGGTATTGTCAACTATTGAGGTGAGTTCTCCATCTTCGCCTTCCAGCCATATTTGTACTCCCCCTTCTACATCATCCATTATCACCTTAACCTGGTAGTTCATCTCCTCCTGTTCATGGTTTATTATGCCCAGGGTAACCTTTCCCCTCTCGCCGAGTTCTAAACTATTGGGATATTGTTCTGCTTTACCCTGTGGCCCTAAGATATAAAATTCTGTGAACCTTTCGCCCACCTTAGGCATGGCAATTGTATATCCCAGAGTTCCGATCGCCCCCGCAATGGCTAATATTAAAGCTGCGGATAGAATTCTATCTACTGTTTTCTGTTCTCTCCATGAGGACAAATCTATTTTAAATGGTATATTGAATTTTTCATCCTCTGTCAGATTCTTCATGCGGTACCAGGCAATACCAGACATAGTCAGAATGAACCCTGCGAGTGAAATAAGGATGGGGTAAAGCTTTATTCCCCAGGGGGTGTAGTTCAGAATAAAGCCGATGAGGGGTACTACAGCAATGCTCAAGCCGAAGCTTAAGGCTATTCTTTCAATGCCTGTCACCCCTTCTTTTTTGGGGAAAAGAGCCAGTATCAATACATAACCAGGGAAAAAAAGAACAATTGGTAACCCAAGGATAATGCGCAATACATTTGAAGGTAAAAAGACAATAATTGCTATTAATGTAATGAGCAGCAAATTCAGCGGTAAAATCCCTGCGCCTGTCTTAATTCTCAACAATATATCTCCTTACCTGATTATAACTTTTTAGCGCATAGGAATGCCATAGTTGCAACAGGAAATTCTAGCCTTTTGGTATTTGACAAAAGATTTCCAGCGATATAGAATTTAAAACACTCTTGATGACAAAAGGGGAAAATAGGTGTATGAAAATTAATACTCGCTTTGATGGAGGCAAATAATATGGCACAACTTATGACAGTGGAAGAATTAGCTGAGTACTTACGTGTTACCAAAAGGACAATTTATCGGTTGCTGAAGAAGAGAAACATCCCAGCGGCCAAAGTGGGACATAAGTGGAGATTCGATAAAGCGGTAATCGATAACTGGCTACACCCTAAGATGGAAGATGAAAAAATCCGCATTCTGGTTATTGATGATGACCCTGTGATCGGTTTACTTTTCAAAGAAGCACTGGGAGAGTCGGGGCATACAATTGTGACTGCCAGTGCTAGTGCTGAAGGCTTGGAGTATGTGGAACAACTGGGCTTTGACTTAATCTTTCTTGACTTGAAAATGCCTAAGATGGATGGAGCAGAGGTTTTTCGTCGCATAAGGAATATTAAACCTGGAATACCAGTAACCATTATTACCGGCTATCCAGATAGTGAAATGATGGATAGAGCTCTTGAGCAAGGTCCTTTTAGCGTGATGAAGAAACCATTCGGCACTTCGGATATTATTGCTTC
>CAZDXE010000047.1:0-7273 GCA_964509565.1 uncultured Dehalococcoidales bacterium
AATTATCCTCCTGTTTTTTAATAGAGTGCAGCAACAACGAAAATAGGATTTGATAACTGCCGTTAAGAGTATATGTAATTATCTGTCCACTCAAATTTCTTCTGAGAATTATAAGTCACACCGCTGTAATAATCCATTCCGTCAGGATATTACAGCGGTGTTTCCTCTTCAAAACAGCACTTATTTCAAATGCGCTTTTAGATAACTCCATTGGTTAGTCCAGGATGAAATTCCTCCCATAGCTGGCACATAACCTTCGAACTTATCGCTCACAGGGTCTATTACATCGGCTCTCCACAATGTACCGTACGGCAGGTCCTCAGCCATGAAATCCTGCATTTCATACCAATACTCTGTGTTTTTAGCCTCATCTGATTCGGCATACATTTTATCTAAGAGTTCATCAAGCACGGGGTTATTGTAATAAGACGAATTCCATAGCTCACCTCCCGCCTCGTAGCTGCGAAACCACTCCCATACCCAACTATTATTTGGGCCGGGGTCCATCATGGTTATGGCAATATCAAACAGATCCTCTTTTGGCGCATAGAGAAATGCACCGAAAGTGGCTATATCCAATGTTTTCTCGGTAATATCTATGCCTATGCTCTGAAGGTTTTCCTTAATCATGGTGGCTGTTTTAACATCTCCGATGTTGCTTGCATCAACTATCAGGTCAAAGGTAAGATTTTTTCCTGTAGCGGGATCATTTCTAGTTCCATCATCGTCAGTATCCATATAACCAGCTGCATCCAACATTCCGTTTGCTTTGTCAGGGTCATAATCGTATTGTGGCAGGTTCGGATTATGTATTGGCATCTCTTCATACACAATACTGTCTATCGTTTCTCCATACCCAAGGTATACCATATTTATAATCCGGTCTCTGTCTATTCCATACATTACGGCTTTCCTGACATTCACATCTTGCCCCAATGGCGTATCTTGGTGCAGGTTAAACGATAAGACCTTTTGGTCAACGCCTGTAGAAGCTATGAGTTCGAAGCCCTCTTCCTTGAGATCATCAACGACTAACATCGAACATCCGCCATAGCCAATCATATCGATTTCGCCGTTCTTTAAAGCCATATTTAGAGCATCAGCACTTCCATAAGCTTTGAAAAGTAGTTCATCTACATATGGCCTGTCATAATAACCATCATGCGCTTCGAGCCACATATATTCGGAAGATTTAAGTTCCTTCAATTTGAATGGCCCAGAACCGATACATTCCTCATTTGCATACCCATGTTCACCCGGAGGATCACCGCTTTCAATAGCAGCCTCGAAATAAGGCTCCCAAATATGCTTGGGGACTATTGGTACATCCCACAAGGGAGAATAACGCCCCGAACCGTATGCTGTTTTTAGCGTAAACTCTAGTGTGTGATCATCTATTACTTTTACAGATCCAGGCACACAATCTGCATCAGAGTAAAGCCAACGTGGCTCTGCTTCAAAGAAATCCGTGAGGGTAAAAGCAATGTCCTCTGCCGTGACAGGGACACCATCGTGGAACGTGGCATCTTCCCGGAGGTGAGCTGTCCAAGTTTTGCGATCCTCCGTTTCCCATTCCACAATTAGTTGAGGTTCAGGAATATAATCTGGGGGTATTCCCTCGCGACCTACGCGGTCGTAGACCAACCGCCACCAAACCCACGCCATTGGGAAATAGCCTATAGACTCATCAAGTGCTGTCCCTTCTACGCAACTAAGCCAGCCAACATTTAGCCTTCCACCGTATTGTATGTCTCCTCCCTCTGCGGGCGGAGCCACCTCTTCTTCCGCTGCTGGCGCGCATTGCATTATTGGGACAGATAGGCTGAGCAGTAATATCACTGTTCCAATCAATCCCAATAGATTTTTCCTTGCATTCATTTTTACCTCCTTTTTGATTTTTACTCAGTATTTCTTGAGCGCCTTTTCCTTGATTCTTCCCACCTCTTTCAGAAACCTCCATAGCGGTTCCCTTCGTAGCAACATAGGTCTGCTCCCAACTAGAGCAAGCCTATGTGCATAAGCATAAAGCAAAGAAGAAACATCGATATTAACCCACTTCCTTTGTTTAATTGCGCCTTTACTCAACCTGGCCCCTTGCGCACCTACCTCAGCTAGAGGGTAGCAAAACTTATGTGGACACGCAATGGGTTGAGGATACGATTTTTGTTTCATGGAGACCCTATTTTTGCTCCTTTAGCTTGAGCTACCTTCGACTAATTATAAGCTACACTGCTGTAATAATCCATTCCGTTGGGTTATTACAGCAGTGTTTCCTTTTCAAAACAACGCTTACTTTAGATGCACCTTTGATATGCTCCAGGGGTTAAACCACGATACAGGGCCACCTACTTGGTTTTCCCAGCCCTCAAACTTATCAGTTCTGTACACAGAGATAGCTTCTGGTCGGAGTAGAAAAGCCTCAGGGAAATCCTCAGACAGGATCTCCTGCAGCTCGTACATATATTCCTTCCGCTCCTCCATGCTTTGTGCCGTACCCAGTAAAGCAACCAGCTCGTTGAAGTGAGGGTTGTCATAGTAAGATGGATTCCACCAATCTCCTCCAGACCCCCAGCTCATGGCTTCAATCCAGATCCAATCTGAGTAGGGAGCGGGAGATGGTTCCACATATCTAAGCGCCATTTCGTATGCATCTGCCGGCGGATTCCAGATAAAACTCAAAAACGTATCAGACTCCAGTACTGCAAGATCAACATCGACACCTATGAGAGGAAGCATCTCTTTAATCAAAGTGCCCATCTTAACTATAGCTACGTCTGTCGCTGGGCACATCAATTCAAGGGCAAGGTTCTTCCCTGTTGCAGGGTCATTTCTGATTCCATCTCCATCAGTATCCAGGTAACCAGCTGTATCCAACATTTCATTTGCTTTTTCAGGGTTATAGTCGTACTGAGGCAAATTGGGGTTGTGCATTGGGTCTTCTGCATATACCCAGCTATCGTTTTTTACTGCATATCCCATAAACGCCATGTCTATAAGCCTGTCACGGTCTATGCCATACGCAATAGCCTTTCTTATATTCACGTCCCGAAGCGGTGTATCTTTGTGAAGATTAAAACACAGGTCATAAATCGTAATGCCCTGCACCACTTCAACTGCCATGTTTGGATTTGCCTCAAACTCTTCAACAAGAGACGGCGGAAGATATGAGTTTCCAAGCACATCTATCTCGCCTTTCTCCAACGCCATAAGCAGAGTCTCCATAGTGGGATAGAGCCTGAAAATCACCTCATCTACATATGGTCTTCCTCCCCAGTAATCTTCGTAGGCCTCAAGCCACATATATTCCCCTGATTTGAACTCCTTTAGCTTAAATGGCCCAGAGCCAATGCTCTCCTCATTCGGACATGACTCTATATTATCTTTATAAGGCTCAAAAATGTGCTTGGGAAGTATGGGATTCCAGCTCCACCAACCAGGAGGATTGACAGTCGTAAGGGCTCTGGTATTGACAACTTTGGCTGTATAATCATCAATGATTTCAACGTGATCCACACAAAAATCAACGTCACCACCCCCTGTTGAGATGATAACCTCGCAATTGAATTTGATATCCTCCGCTGTAACCGGTACGCCATCATGCCATGTCGCGCCTTCAACAAGGTGCAGTGTCCAGGTTAAACCGTCTTCCGATGTTTCATAACTCTGCACGAATTCGGGATTGAACTTATAGTAGTCAGGCGGTAAGTTATAAGCTGCCCAATTATCATAGACTATAAGATCCCAAAGACAACCCCAATTCGTGTGCATTACCCCGGGAGCTTGCCTTAAACTAGGCAGCATTGCCGTAAAACCAATATTCAGCCTTCCACCGTATTTGATTTCCCCCGCTGGAGGAGTTACCTCTTCCTCTGCGGGAGGAGTTACCTCTTCCTCTGCGGGCGGAGTCACCTCTTCTTCCGCTGCCGGCGCACATTGCATTATGGGGACAGATAGGCTGAGCAGTAATATCACTGTTCCAATTAGTGCTAGCAAGTTTTTCCTTATAGACATTTCTATCTCCTTTGTTTATTTCTATTTGATATTCAATGAAGCACCATTTATTTTGTGAGCATTGCCTTGTCTCCTATATTAGCATGGGCCAGTTTCGGGATGGAACGGGCCTATGCATAAAAAAGCAAGAAAAAAGCGGAGAACCACTGTAGTTGATAACCACAATCCCTCCATCGCATATTAGATTACTCTTTTTTCTCAAGTAGAGTCAAATTTCCGATCTTAGCACCTGGAATGCAGCCAAAAATCCTTAAGGTATGGCTGTATTAATACTTCAAAGGAGACTAAGTCGGGCTATGGAAAAGATGGATATTCATTCGAGAAATGAATATCTTAAGGTGGCAAGAGCGAGATACTACAAAGTGAAGAGGAAGAAGACGAAGCCATAATGAGTAAACCTCAAGAGCATAGGTTCCAGACATTGAAAGAAGAACGGAGCAAGGGGCATTTTCAGTGAGAGGGTTTAGACTTCACTAGTAGCTCGGGATTCATTAACGATATTCTCTATGAGTATTGCCATGGAAAAGGATTGGAATTCACCAGATCTCGGGCGAGGCTGAAGAATGACAGTGCCCCTTGTATATTTTTTGCCCGGTATGGTTTTGCTCAGTGCTCAACTGCTAGATTCCCTTCCTTTATTATGTATTTCACGTTCTCTTTACGTACCAAAACATCTATATCAACGCTCGGGTTTTCCTTAACTACGAGCAAGTCGGCTAACTTTCCCTTCTCTATAGTTCCTACTTTATTGCCTATGCTACAAGCTTCGGCTCCTAACTTGGTTGCCGAAGTGATTGCTTGCAAGGGAGTCATCCCCAGGAGGTCCACGAGGAATTTTATTTCCCCGATATTGTATTTTCCATAGGGGGTGATAGGATCCGCATGCGCATCGGAGCCCAGCAATATTTTTACACCATTCTTAATCGCCCTTTTATAATTATCTATTAAATATTTTGGCAACTCTTTTACTGCCGATGAACCAACAAAATTTATCGATAACGTTGGAGTAAGAAAAATGTTTTTAGTCCTCCTTTCTGCTCGGCAATTTATTATACACTTCTTGTGAGAAGATTCGGAGTATCTAGTCGCTCGTGCAAATGGTTGCGCCTTCTTTTAATATTCCTCTAGTCCACTAACACCCAAATCTGTTATGCTATATTTAGATATATGTAGGAACCAGTTTAAATGGAGGTGGCTATGGAAACCTTAATAAGGCTGGGCGCTTTGCTTTCCCCCTCTTTTTTCGCCATTCTTGCTGGCTTATCGTTGACGGCTGCTGTCCTATTGTTTGTTACTGGCAAAAGCAAAGGCGTGGATACGCAGGCAGGAACCGGCAAGCTGAGCAAACCGGAGTCTGTTGAACATAGATACACCGTTTACCTGATGTTAGCTTTTAGCTGGTCTATGCCTGGTCTTGTATTAAGTTTTATTTCTGGTGCTATTGGCATCAGGCCTTTTTGGAGTCCCTTCCTTGTTATCTTGTTGCTGTTTTGCCTTTTGCTCACGCTATGTTTTTTGTATGCTGGCGCTGGCGCTCTGTTGCATGCTGTTACAGGACAGCGAATTGGGTTTGCGTCCAGGCGTTTTCCGCCTGTGCGATATATTGATGCCATGATAGTATGGCTTGGCAATGTGCTGACCCTGGGGCTTCTTAGACAGCCGAAATACACAGGTGGCGTTACTAAGGAAGGCGCAGTCGGGGAACTTGAAGAAGTTTCTGAAAATGTAGCTGCAGGGGTAAATAAGCAAAAACTCCCTATAGAAATGGAGAAGTTACAGCGTGTACTGGCTGAATATGAAGCCTCGCTAACTCCGGAGCAAAAAGCGAAGCTTATGAAAATGAGGGGTATTACCGAGGAAATGAAGAATACATACTCAGAAGCATATGCCCCCCGAATCTTTGACTCTTAAGAAAAACCTCTCTTCATGCTAACTGTTTCCCCCCAGCGAAGAGAGGGCAGCCATTCTTGATATTATGCTCGCCGCAGAGATTCCGGAGCTTGTATGCGTTTCACCTTAGTTTGGAAGGAGCGACTATCCGTATTAGTGCTGCGGAGGCTATCAAGGAGGCCATAAGTATAAGAAAGATTGTGGAGTAGTTCCCAGTTTTATCGTGAAGGAACCCCGCAAACCATGGCATGGTAGCACCGCCCAGTGAAAAGCCCAGGACAATAAAGCCCTGGATAGAGCCAAGATGTTTCCCTTGAAACAGGTCAGCCACAGTGGCGAAAAATACTGGTCCTGCAGTACCTATTCCAAGGCCAATGCATATGGCAAACAGGAAGGCTATCCATGGTTGAGATGTATCTTTTATCAGGAATAACAGGAGTACAGACACAGCGCCCAGCAGGCAGCTTGGTATGTAAACCTTTTCTCGTCCCAGTGAATCCGACAGGGAACCACATAAATTCCCGGCCACGAAGGCAACGCCAAATACACTGTAAATAGTGGCAGCCTGCATAGGTTCATAGCCTGCATCCTTAAAAAAGTAAACCTGGTGTGTTATTGCTGTTTGCTCAGCCACACCCAGCAGACAAAAAGCAGTACAGAAGAGTGCCCAGAACTGATAAGTTTTCAGCGCTCGCTGAAGTGTCCAGTCTGTATTGCTCCATTTACTTCCTGTGGTAATTTTTGTCTGGGGCTCAGGCAGTATATGCGTTTGAGATGAAGGCTGCGGCATATTGTCGGGCAGAAGTCCTTTTTCCTGGGGGCTACGGCGTATAAAGAAGGCGGATAAAGGGATAATAATGGCGGCGGCGGAGATACCTATGAGGGCGTAAGCAAAGCGCCAGCCAAAATTGGAAATCAGGTATTGGGCGAGGGAGGCTGATACCAGGCTTACGCCGTAGCTGGCGGACAGGATGCTAAAGGCAAGGCCGCGTTTCTTGACGAACCAGTTCGACATTATGGCAGTGAGTGGTGTCCATCCCGTTATGCTTAAACCTATGGCTGCTATGACGCCGTAGAAAACATAGAATTGCCACCGGGCCGTTGCCAGGCTGCACAGCACAGTGCCGGCTCCCATGATGCAGGCGCCTATGCTTAAGAGTACCCTTGGCTTAAATCTATCCACGAGGCTGCCTGCTACGGGAGCCATCAACCCGTAGGTAATTACAGCGATAGAGAACATAATCGCTGTGTCGCCCCGCGGCCAGCCGAACTCCTCTACTATGGTGGGATAGAATACGGCGAAGCTATTTCTGATGGTATAGCCGAGTGCTATGTTGATAAAGGCTACAGCAAGGATAACCCAGCCGTAAAA
>CAZDXE010000047.1:7373-9579 GCA_964509565.1 uncultured Dehalococcoidales bacterium
TCAAGCGATTTCCCAGTCTTTGAATCCCTGTCGAATTGTGGCTAAATATTCCTGCGAAGGTTGTGTCTCTTCGGATTGCTCAATCTTGATATAGGTGATGGCTTCTATAGCATCATCTAATCCTGTGAACACAATTACGTTAACCCGTCCGTAGGTGCCGGGATAACCTTCATATTTATCCAGCGCCATTAAATCTCTCTGCGAGATTTCGTAAACGGCGCCGGTAACTCTCTCGCCTTTGCATATCTTAATGCTGGCGACTCCGCCGCGCCACTTTCTGGACCATCCAGAGAATATTAGCTTGTGATTGGGGAGTGTGGCTACGAATTTGGGTTTGGCATGAGGACAGCGTGCCTGCATCTGTTTGAGATTGAGATTTGATGCGTAAGCAAAATAGTACATTTCACAATATAAGGCAGGGGTTCAAGTGATTTTCTGTGCCGATTATACTCCTATCCAGCCTCACTAATCTATCTAAACTGGCTCAGAGATATGAGGCGAAGTGGCAAGTATCAGGGGAACAGGAATACGAAAAGTTGGAATAGATATTCAGGGGAAGGTATAATGAAGTAAATAAGGAGGGCAAAAGTGAAAAGAGGACATTTTGTTTCTGCTGTCCTTGGGTTTATGTTAGTGGCTATAGTCTGGCGAGAGATTGCTCTCCCTCCGCGGGTTTCCGGAAGGCAGAAGAGTTTAGCCATACGGACGATTAAGGATTACTCTGCAGTGGAAAGTGCGACCGTGTTCCAGGAGGGGAGAAATTTAGGCCTCGCTGTTACGGTGGATTATGCAACGCCTAAGGAGAGCGCCATGGAACTTGGTAAGATTTTCGTGCGCTTAGTACAAACCCTGGGGCCAGAGACAGTGCCAGGCGTGGTGATGGGTAAAGGGATGTTTAACTACGTGGTTAGCGTTTATTATCCAAGTGGTGAGATGCTTGTCATGGGAACTAAGCCACGCGCTGGTGACCATATAATCTGGTGACAAACTCCACTTCAGACTAGCCCCTTAGCCTCAAGTTCCGGAACGTGAGGACGGAATATCTGTATTACGTTGTGCTGCCAGCCCGATGTCTGGCAAAAGGCTTTTTTAAGAACGAACTTTAATCGCTAACATGAGAGAGGAGACAGGTATGATAAAGAAAACAGGTGCAATCTTGATGGGAATCCTGCTTATGGGGGGCACGTTGCTCAGTGCGTGCGCAGGGGGGTTGGAGAGCGCAGTGCCGGCAAAAAGCGGTGATACTGTCAGGGTTGACTATACAGGCACATTGGATGACGGCGAGGTATTCGATAGCTCTGTCGGCAAGGACCCTCTGGAATTTACAATAGGGGAGAACCAGGTGATTCCTGGTTTCGAGCAGGCTGTAATTGGGATGAAGATTGGAGAGTCGAAAACCGTTAAGATTCCTGAAGATGAGGCTTATGGTCCATATTATGAGGACATGGTGCTGGTGGTAAGCCGGGACAAATTGCCACCGGGCATGAACCCACAAATTGGACAGTGGTTGGATCTTGGCCAACCTGGAGGGCAGGCAATACCAGCAAGGGTGATTGATGTCTCCGAATCGACTGTGACGCTGGATGCCAACCACCCCATGGCAGGCAAAGACCTGACTTTCGAAATCCAGCTTGTAGAGATCGTGGAGGTCGTGGAGAGCGAGTAGAACGGGTGGAGGAACCCTGCCACAACAGTAGAGCTCTTCCTCTCCCGCCAGGGGAGAGGCTCAGGTAGTGAGCCAACTAGCGAGTCAGGTAGCGGGCGAGAAATTATCTTTTATTTTTAACTTTTAATCTTTAACCAGGGTGTATATCTTCGCAATGTACTGACTAACAACGCAGTAAAGTATTTCTCGGAAAGGAAGGTGACATGAAAAAGACCAGTAAACCGCTCATCGGAGGAATTCTCACACTGCTCTCAGGGGCGCTGGCCATCTTTGGGGCGATGAATTATGCGGTTGGCTACATCAACGCCCGTGGCTTTGGCCAGGGTGATATTCCTCCCTTTGTGCCCAGCATTATCTTTGGGGTACCGTTGCTTTCCATTGTGGTCGGCGTATTTGCCCTGGTGGGTGGAATCCTTGCCATGCGCAGGAAGAGGTGGAAATGGGCGCTTGCAGGGGCAATCGCAGGGGCGCTGTCGCTGCTGCCGCTGGGGATAGCAGCTATAATACTGGTAGCCATCTCCAGAGATGAGTTTGCCTGAA
>CAZDXE010000048.1:0-9201 GCA_964509565.1 uncultured Dehalococcoidales bacterium
GTTTATGTTCCTTCGCCGACCGATATAGATGAGCTTCTCATTAAGCTCTACTACGATGAAGGTGATTTGGATCCGGATGTCGATGAGGAAACACTTGCTATGTACTGGTGGGATGGTGATGACTGGAGCAGGTGTAGTAGTACAGGAGTCGAGACTGCTGCGGACTATATCTGGGCAAGGATAACAGGCGGCAGTTTCCCCAGCATTGATGATCTTAGCGGTACTTTCTTTGGTGGTGGAGCGCTGGAACCTGAGGAGGAAGAGGAGGCTGCAGCGGCGGGACTACTGGTACTTCCCGAATCGGCGAGCTTCGTTGCCTCCTATATGAAAGTGTCACCGCAGCAGGTGCTGCCTGGCCAGGAAGTGGAGATTTCTATTAACATTGCCAATCACGGTGGAGAGAGTGGTGCTCACAATGTGGCACTGTTCATCAATGGATATGTCGAGCAGAGTCAGACTGTGTCCGTTTCCCCTGGTTCCGCCAGGCTGGTAGTCTTCAGGATTTCGAAGACGGTGCCCGGCACCTACCAGGTATCGATGGAAGGAGCGCAGGGACAGTTCATTGTCCTTGACATTTCGGAAAGCACAGCGCAACCTGCTGCTACTGGTGGTGGTGGACTTGGCACGGCTGGCATTGTAACCATCGTGATAATCGTGCTGGCGCTTATAGTAGCGATAGTGTTCATCTTCCGGTCAACTTCCCGACCATAAAAATAATTTAGCGTTACTAATCAAGGGGGGTGATGAGATGGTTTCCATCTCATCACCCCCCTGTTCTTTTTGTATTGCAATCTTAGCAGGACTTTACCTTTGGCGTTTGCGATGCTAAAATTAGATTGAGAGTAGTGATATGTCAGGACATTCTAAGTGGTCGACGATTAAACGGCAGAAGGGTGTAACTGATGCCAGGCGTGGGCAGCTGTTCACCAAGCTTACCAGGGAGATTATGGTGGCGGTCAAGAGTGGCGGAGCCAATCCTGAGAACAATTTCCAGTTAAAGTTGGCAATACAGAAGGCTCGCGATAACAATATGCCCACGGATAACATTGACAGGGCTATAAAACATGCCAGTGGTGGAGATGAGGCGGCTAACTTGATTGAGGTAACACTGGAAGGTTATGGACCGGGTGGTGTAGCGGTGCTGGTAGCAGCGTTGACCAATAACCGCAACCGCACTATTCAGGATGTGCGCCGCCTCTTTACGCGACACGGCGGCAGCATGGGAGAGAATGGTTGTGTCTCATGGCTCTTTGAAAATAAGGGAGTGATTACAGTGGAAAGTGATGGTTCCGATGCTGAGGAAATAGCGTTGCAGGCTATCGATGCCGGGGCAGAGGACGTTAACACAGAAAAAGACTATATTGAAATCTATACTCAACCACGTGACATGGAGGCAGTAAGAAAGGCTGTTGAAGAGAAAAAACATGTAACCTCTTCGGAGCTTTTGCAAGTTCCTAAAACTACGCTGATTGTGGGGGAGAAGGAAACAACTCAAACTTTAGCTCTCCTCGACCAGATGGAAGAACTGGACGACGTGCAGCATGTATTCTCCAACATTGATTTCTCTGACGCTACTTTAGAGAAACTGCGCTCTTCAGCATAACGATATGCGTATTCTCGGCATTGACCCTGGAACCATAAATCTGGGTTATGGCGTAGTGGACGTTAAGGAAGAAATGTCCATGGTGGATTGTGGGGTGTTAAACGCTTCTCCTAAAGTTCCTGTAGAAGAAAGATTGCATTTGCTATACAGTGGGTTAGTCGAGGCTTTTGCCAAATATCAACCGGATGAAGTGGCTATAGAGGAGCCTTTTATCGGCCATAATGTGCGTTCGGCGTTTGCCATAGGCAGAGCACAGGCTATGGCAATTCTAGCAGCAGCCAACCAGCGATTACCCATTTACTATTACTCGCCTACCCAGGTGAAGCAACAGGTAACCGGCTATGGACAGAGTGATAAGCAACAGGTGCAGGAAATGGTAAAGATGCAACTCGGGCTTACGCAGGTGCCTCAGCCCTATGATGCTGCTGATGCTCTGGCTGTGGCTATTTGCCATATTCAACAGAGCCGACTTAACCGATGGCTGGCTGAAGTGAACTAAGATGATAGCTACATTGAAAGGAACGCTGGAATATCGCGGGGATAACTCTGTTATCGTCAATGTCGGTGGTATAGGCTTTCGTGTATATGCCCCCAACTCGACTTTAAACCAACTGGGAACTATTGGAGACGTAGTCTCGCTTTATACGCATTTCCACTTAAGGGAAGACAATGCTTCTCTTTATGGCTTTATATCTGAAGAGGAGCTGGCTTTGTTCAGAGACCTCATTTCTATCTCTGGCATTGGCCCTAAGGTAGCCCTGGCAGTTCTTTCTGTCCTGAACCCGGAGCAGCTTGTCATGGCTATCAGCAGCGGCAATAGCGAGTTCATAAGCCAGGTACCTGGCATTGGCAAAAAAATGGCTAGTCGTATTGTGATTGAGCTCAAGGGCAAAGTGGAGAAGCAGTGGAAAGAATCTGTCTTGCCTCTGACTGCGGAAAACGCTGATGTTGTGTCTGCCCTGACAAGCCTCGGCTATTCCGTGAGGGAAGCCAGCCAGGCTGCCTCCAGGATTCCCGTCTCCTCAGAGCTAAGCCTGGAAGACAAGGTTAAACAGACATTACAGCAACTGGTAGTAGAGTGAGTCAGAGACGGGAGTCGGTTGGCGCTTTCGGTTTAATCATTCGTGCCATAACGATGGTCTGGATGGTGGACAACAGGGCAAAGAACCATACCCATGCAGGGATGCCCATGAAAACGGGCTGAATATTATCCCAGTTCCAGAAATCCATTGCCAGGACGAATATCCCTGTCATCAGGTAGAGATAGGGGTTGTGTAGCCATTTGGGCGACTGGAATGCAAGCAGCCCTTCCCTCCGCAGCATAACTACGTGGGTTAGCAGGTAAACAGAGAAGACGACAATCATCACCCATATCACTGGCAGAAAAATTTCTGCCGAGAATAATCCGAGGTAAAACATGAGTAGTGTGCCCTCTCCGCAGACAATCGAAAGGATAGCGGCCAGGGAATAGACGCGTTTGAAGTAAAGCCCGAACAGTACAGCAGGAAAGAGGACAGCGAGTCCAGAAAAGGTCTGGGTGGCAATCTGAAGGATGGTTGCCGGCGGTTTGTAAGCCAGTGCGAGCCCGGCGAGACTAATGAAAATAATGAAAATCCGGCCGGTAACACTGCTGTGACTTTTTTGCTTACGTATAAGGGAAAGTATGTCCCTGCTGAAAATCGAGCTTAAAGTCAGCAGTTGTGAATCCATGGTCGACATGAGAGCGGCAATCGCTGCGGCCAGGATCAGCGACGCCATGAAATCCCCGGAGATCGATGTGAGCATCATGGGAATAATCTTATCGCTCTGTGTGCCTGCAAGGTCTGGAAAGGAAAGATGCCCCATAACACCCACCGAAATTGGCAGGAAGAAGATAACCGTGCAGATAAGCGGATAAAGGAGCATGGTGCGGGAAATGCTCAACTTGCTGTGGGCGGAGAAAAAACGCTGGAATAGCTGTGGGAACATGGGGTCGCAGAAAAACCAGAGCAGGATATAGCTGAACCATATGCCATATGTGTATGTGCCGGCTCCTCCCGGCCGGGAAAAGAGCTCTGGATTGGTGGCAAGGACTTTCTGGTTGGCGGTAATGAAACCTCCGTAGTGCTGTGCCACTATGACCAGTGCTACGAGCAGCAGCACTGCCATGAAGGCGCCCTGGAAAAGGTCGGTCCATACCACGGCCTTCATCCCTCCTCGAAGAGTGTATAGCACGATGATAGCTGTGACCAGGATGCATCCGTAAATATAGGGCAATCCCAGCAGTTCCTCCAATGCATATCCTGCTGCCATGGGTTGTAGTGCCAGGTAGGGGATGGTGAAGACAATCATGACCAGTGCGAAGAGAAGCGATAGAAATGGGCTATGGTAGAGGGCATTGACCAGTTCAGAGGGCGTGACCACACCTTTACTGCGTCCAATCTCCCAGATTTTGCGTCCCAGTATCCAGAAGGTAAGCGCCATAAACCCTGTCCCGAATCCCATAATTGGAAAAAAGGCGTACCCGTCTCGGTAGCCGGCTCCGGAGGTTCCGAAAACCGTGAAGGCTGAGAAATTGGTGGCCGCCATGGTTCCCAGAAGCATTACGGTTCCCAGCTTGCGGTCGGCCAGAAAATAACTTTCAGGGGAGGACTTCCATTTTGTGCGTGCAAGCAGGCCGATAATCAGTACAACGAGAAAGTAAGAGGAGAGTGTGAAAATCCTTATTGCCATTACTCAGTCCTTATGCCCTGCCTTGAAATGAAACAAAAACCATTTCTCCCTCGAGGCCGGGATGGCTTTCGCCTGGCATAACCTGAGTATTACGTTTAGTTTACGTGTGCATCTTATCAAGCCTGCAATTTCCTGTCAACAAAAAACTGTATAGTATGTCCTGGACATCGTATTGACAGGTGACCAGTGATCTTGCAGTGTTTATAAGGCAAGAACGGCGGCCTCCGTGACTGCTATTATTCAGGCGATTCGCAAAAGGCTCTAAACATAGGCTAAAATGCTGGTGCATTATGAATAAAGTAGCTGTAGCTGTTGATAGCGTTGCCTCTCTGCCACCGGAACTGGTGGACAAATATGGTATTCATATAATTCCTGTTCGAGTTACAGTTGCTGGCAGGGTTTATCAGGATACTGACGAGGATTTGCCTGTGGAGCTAGTGCACAGGTTTCAAAAACTGCCACAGATTGATACTACTCCCTGGCCTCCGGAATTCTACTTCCAGGAATATAAGAAGCTGAGTCGTGAGGCTGATAACATAGTACACGTAGTTTGCTTCTCGCAGTTCACGGCAATGATTTCCCTTGCCAGGGCAGGAGCTATGCTGGCACAGGAAGCCATTCCGCACTTAAAGGTAGAGGTGCTTGATTCCGCCACAGTTGCTATGGCTCAGGGCTTTATTGCCTTAGCAGCGGCTCGGGCTGCTGCTGAAGGTAAGAGCATGAGCGAGGTAATCGAAGCTGCTAATGCTGTTAAATCGAAAATAGATTCAATCTTCACCTTTGACACGCTCAGCTATTTAGCCAGGACAGGGCGTATTAACATACTGGCATCATGGGCAAGCTCTTTGCTCAAAGTGAAGCCGGTTATTAGACTTTGCCATGGGAAAGTATATCCCGTGGCATTGGCCAGGTCGAAACAGAAAGAGAGAGAAAAAATCATTAACAGGCTGGGTGAACATATCAAGGATGGAGAGGAGCAGCATGTTGCGGTGATGGAAGCGGGACATCCTGCAGAGGCTGGAGAAATGGCGGATATAATCGAGGAGCGATTCCGTCCTGCTGAACTTTACATAACGTCCTTCACCCCCGTTATGCAGGCTGTTGCTGGCCCATCTGTGCTGGGAATTGCTTTTTATGGAGGCGAGCAGAGCTCCGATGCCTCAATTTAAGCTTGTCTCTGATTTTCGGCTCACAGATGACCAGGCGCAGGCGGTGGATAAGCTGGTTGATGGGTTGGAAGAAGGCTATCGGCAGCAGACTTTGATTGGCGTTACCGGCAGTGGTAAAACCTTTACCATGGCCAGTGTCGCGGAGAGAATGCAAAGGCCAGCCCTGGTTATTTGCCACAATAAAACCCTGGCTGCTCAGCTAGCCACGGAGTTCAGAGAATTCTTCCCTGAGAACGCCGTAGGATATTTTGTCAGCTATTATGATTACTACCAGCCAGAGGCTTATATTCCCAGCACTGACGTTTATATTGAAAAAGAGAGTGATATAAATGAGGAGATCGATAAACTGCGCCATGCAGCTACCATGGCTCTCTTTGAGCGCCGCGACGTAATCATAGTGGCTTCAGTCTCATGCATCTATAGCCTGGGTGAACCCGAGGAGTATCATAATTTTGCCCTCACCGTTAAAAAGAATAGCCATTATGAGCGGAACGACCTGGTTCGCCGCTTTGTGGATATGAGATATGAGAGAAATGATTTTGAGCTTGGCAGAGGGAAATTTCGCATTCGAGGCGACACTGTAGAAATCCAGCCAGCCTATAAGGAAACTGCCATTAGGATAGAATTCTGGGGAGACAAAGTTGACCGCATTGTGGATGTTGACACTCTCACAGGTGAAATACTTGCCCAGTATGAGCAGGTGGACATTTACCCCGCCAAGCACTTCGTTACTCCTCAGGATAAGTTGATAGCAGCGATTGGTGATATCAGGGTTGAGCTGGATGAGAGGTTAAAAGAGCTAAAAGCTCGAGGTAAGCTACTGGAAGCTCAGCGACTTGAGTCGCGGACTAATTATGACATCGAAATGCTCCAGGAAGTGGGTTATTGCAGTGGGGTGGAGAATTACTCTCGCCATCTGCAACGGCGTGCTCCAGGAAGCACACCATGGGCATTACTTGACTATTTCCCCCATGATTTCTTGCTTTTCATAGATGAATCGCATATGACTTTGCCGCAGATAAGAGGCATGTACCGTGGCGATATGTCTCGAAAACAGACCTTGATTGACTATGGTTTTCGCCTCCCCTCTGCTCTGGACAATCGCCCATTGAATTTTGAGGAATTCAACAAGCGCGTCAACCAGGTTGTCTATGTTTCAGCTACCCCGAAACCATACGAATATGAACATAGCCAGCAGGTAGTTGAACAGCTAATTCGACCTACGGGGTTGCTGGAACCTACTATAGAGATTAAACCAACGAAGGGGCAAATTGACGACCTTATTTACCAGATAAAAAACAGGGTGAGTAAAAGGGAACGTTGCCTGGTGACCACTTTAACTAAGAGAATGGCTGAAGACCTGAGTGATTACCTGAGGGAAATGGAGATAAAAACCCATTACCTGCACTCAGAGGTGAATACGCTGGAAAGGGTGGAAATCCTCCGCGACCTTCGCCTGGGCGTCTATGATGTGGTTGTGGGCATTAATTTGCTTCGTGAAGGACTGGATTTGCCCGAGGTAAGTCTGGTAGCTATACTGGATGCTGACAAGGAAGGCTACCTGAGGTCGGAGGAAGCTCTTATCCAGACAATGGGGCGGTCTGCCAGGCATGTGAATGCTCATACCATAATGTATGCCGACATTATTACTACTTCCATGCGGAAAGCGATGGATGAAGTTTCCCGTCGGCGAAAAATCCAGGAAGTTTATAATAAGGAACATGACATAACACCACAGGGGATAAAGAAAGCAATCAGGGATATAAACGAGCAAGTCAGGACGGTGGCTGAAACTCGGGTTCCTTATGTGGTTAACCCTCTTGGCAGAGAAGAGATGTCTCGCCTTATAAAACAGCTTGAATCCCAGATGAAAAAAGCGGCGAAGAACCTGGAATTCGAGAAAGCTGCTATGATTCGCGACCGCATCACTGAACTGAGAAAGGACGAGGGGGTGATTGGCCCTTTAGCTAAACCCAGGTGATTTGTATTACAGTTCCTTAGCATTGAAATACTGGAATGGTTATTCTTAACCAGCGGAGTGCCCAAGTATCTGCGTAGTGATAATGGGCCTGAGTTTATCTTTAAAGCAGTTTGCCAGAAGACACTACGAAAGGCATAAGGAGGAACAGGCTATACAACCATGGGAGGAAACTGGAAATCTCTCATTGCAGGTGGTACCAAAAACGGGGGCACCCCACTAGCAGCTGCACCCTCTCCGTCTTACACGCTTAATTAGCACTCTAAGGCTTAGACTGCTAATTTCATGCTAGAACCTTGGCATTAGAATGCCATTAGAGAGCTTGAGACATTGTCGCTGAGGAGGGAAGACACGAGGAAGTAAAGCTCGCTTTGAAGGTGGATCCTTTAGTGAGCTTTTCCCTGTGCCTACGGAGGGCCGTCTATTTATCTCGGCGCACGCCCAATTAGCACCGAGCAGTTGGCATATGTGGCTACCCTCTCGGCTACACTGCCCAAGAGGAGTGACTCGATTCCAGATAGACCCCTACTCCCAAGCGCAATAATATCTGGTTCATATTCCTTGGCAGACGCTAGTATGGACGTAGCTGCTCCTCCCCTTATCACTACGGATGCAGTTTTGTATCCTTTTGTTTGGAATTGTTTCTCTGCATTAGCCGTTATCTTCCGTGCTTCGCTTTCTTCGGCTGCTTGTAGCCCGGCAAGTATCTCCTGGTTAGTTCGAAAATCCAGTGTTGGCGTCTTTATCCATGCTGCAAGATAGGACTGAAGTGCTGTCACCACAATAACTTGGCTCTGCCGCGGCAAGCGCAGGTTTAGGAGAAACTGGGTTACCATGTCCGAATACTTTGAACCATCGGTGGCAAGTAAAACTCGACCGACGGCGGCAATCTTCTTTTTGGTCGGCAAGGATTGACTCACAGGCGCACTCTTTTCCCTGGCCAGCAGAACACTGGCCCTTGCATGTCTCATCACTGTTTGGGCAACACTGCCAAGATGGAATGTAAGCGGTTCTGTCAGCCCCTTGGCTCCCATTACGACTAAAGAAGCACCGCTCTCCTCTATCACCTTCAAGATTTCTTTAGTCGGGTTTCCCCAGCATACCTGGCTCTCTACTTTGAGTCTACTGGCGCCGAGCGCCTGAACTGCATCTTGGAGTAGGTCGAGGGCCTTTTGTTGCTGTGCCTCTTTCTTAGCCGAAGCATCTTTCAGCTTACTAAGGGTAATACCTCCCAAGAAAGTATGCTCAGGCACGACTGTCATAACCGTGACTTCAGTTGACGAGGGAAGGCGAAGGGCCTTCAGCATCAGGGTTGCCATGTCAGAATAGCGCGAACCATCAACAACAAGAAGTATTTTCATTTGCAGCCTCCTCTAATAATCCTTAAGTTATATTTCTACCGCTGTGAGCAAACCTGATTTCTCCCCAGCAGTAGCCCTTAGCTAACAACCTCAGAGCCATTTCCGCTTTCTGAAAAAGGCCATGAGTGAGAGGGCTACCAGTACCATTACACCCCAAACGACAAAGTATCCATATCGCCACTGCAGCTCTGGCATATTGACGAAGTTCATGCCATAGATTCCAACGACCAGTGTCAGAGGCAGAAAAACCGCGGCCACCACGGATAAGAATTTCATCACCTCATTCATGCGGTTAGATACTGAGGAAAGATGCGTAGCCAGTACGCTATCAGCTAAGTCTCTAAGGCCTTGGACGAGGGTCTCAATACGCACCAAGTG
>CAZDXE010000049.1:0-9054 GCA_964509565.1 uncultured Dehalococcoidales bacterium
CGAATACGATGGAGCATCATACCACGAGAACTAAACAGCATCACTCAGTAAACTGCACTAATACACAACAAACTAAGAGAACGTATAACCAATAGTTGTATTAGAAATCACCCCTCTCTCCAAGTTTGTCTTATATTGGAAGAAGTTCAAAACTGAAGAGTTTTTACCTGAAGTGAAATAAAAGGAATTGTATGCTAGTATTTTGCGATATCATTTTTATAAATTGTAAAGAGGAATTGAAATAGATATATGGAGTCGTTGTGGGAAACATATCATTCATAGTTGCCTTCGGTGGCGGGTTATTATCTTTTTTATCACCCTGTGTGTTGCCTTTAGTGCCTGTGTACTTGGCTAGCCTGGCTGGGCCTGATATATTTGTGGATGAAACTTATAAAAAGAAGCGTGCCCCTGTATTCCTTCATTCCCTTAGCTTCGTAGCAGGCTTTACCACAGTTTTTGTCATCATGGGAGTCGGGGCCGGGCTAGCTGGATTGGCTATCAGCTCTCACTTAGCAGTAATTCGTCAAGTAGCTGGTGCTTTGCTGATATTTTTCGGAGCATTTATGCTGGCTAGCTTGAAAATCCCCTGGTTAAATTATGAGAAACGCCTATCTGTATCCAGGGCTAATGCTACCAGTTATCTGCGTTCTTTCTTGATAGGAGCCGTATTTTCCCTGGCATGGACGCCTTGTGTTGGCCCTATACTGGGAGGTATTTTAACTCTTGCCTGGAGCTCTGAAACAGTCTGGTATGGCGCCAGCCTGTTAGCTATTTACTCCCTGGGATTGGGGATCCCCTTCCTTGTGATAGGAGCTGCTTTTGGCTCAGTTGCGCCGTTGTTAAAACGCTTCCAGCGCTATTCCACTGTAATCTATATCTTCGGTGGAGTATTGCTTATAACTGTCGGCATACTTATTTTGGCCAATAAGCTAATGTGGTTTTAAACGTAATTTAGAGATATGACTATGTTTGGAGGTTAATCATGAATAACCCATTGAAGATTACCCTGGTAGTGACATTGACCTTAATTCTAAGTGTGGGGTTGGCGATAACGGGCTGCTCCTCAAATTCTGCTTCCTCTACTCAAGGTACTCAAGGGACAGAAGTAGGAGACTTGGCACCGGACTTCCAGCTTGATAATCTTGAGGGTGAACCTGTTTCTCTCAGTGACTTCCGTGGCAATCCTGTAATGCTCAACTTCTGGGCAACCTGGTGCGGCCCATGTGTCCGTGAAATGCCCGATATACAAAGTATGTATGAAGAGCAGGCAGTCAATGGGCTGGTGCTGTTACCTGTTAACATGGGTGGCACTTCTTCTCAGGTGAAAGAGTTTTTGCAGAATCATGACCTTTTCCTGCCAGTGCTACTTGATATCGACCGCGAGGTAGCTCAGGAGTATGGAATTCGAGCTATTCCCACCACTTTCTTCATCGATGAAGAGGGTATAATTCAAGTCGTGAAGGTTGGCGCTTTTCCCAACAAGGAAGCAATAGAAAGCGACCTTGATAAAATAATGTCGTAGGCAAATTAAAGGAGGTAGTATGAGTAAAGTAATAGAAATCACGGATGGAAATTTCGAAGAGGAGGTTCTGAAATCAACGCTTCCCACGGAGGTTGATTTCTGGGCGCCCTGGTGTGGCCCATGCAGGATGGTTTTACCTATATATGACAAGTTATCGGAGGAATATGATGGCAAATTCAAGTTCTGCAAGATAAATGTGGATGAAAACCGCCAGACTGCAGCGGAATACCAGATTATGAGCATACCCATGCAGAAGTACTTCATTAATGGCCAGGAGGTTGACCAAATCCTCGGCGCAGTTCCCGAATCTGTGATACGGGCAAAAGTTGAAAGTGTCCTGAAAAAAGTATCCGATTGAATCCGACTGGTAAAGAAGGGAGAGCCTCGCCTTTTGGCTGTAGACAAAATCCTTGGTCGTGTTACAAGATGGAATTCACCTGCCTTGTAATGTTTTGCTGTGTAAGAACCAGCGAAGCCACTAATTCCAGTGGCAATAACTATAACGGAAGGAAGGTGGAGTCGTGAATGCGATTTAGAATTATGCTCAATGCTGGGCGAACTTTGTTTAGACCCTTTGCCAGGAAGAATGACCGTCAGCCATTCTTCTACGGTTATTATATAGTCATATCTTCAATAATGTTGCTGGCGGTGGTACACGGGACGTATAGCTCGTATGGTGCCTTCTTCAACTCCCTGCAGAGCGAGTTTGACTGGAGCAGGGCGGTAACTGCGGGCGTTCACTCGCTAGGCTTCGCCATGTCGGGATTGGGCGCAATGATATTTGGCAGACTCAACGACCGTTTTGGCCCACGCCGTATACTGACCGCAGGTGGAATAATGTTCAGCCTGGGATATTTCCTTATGTCTCGTGCCTCAGACACATGTCAATTGTACTTGACCTATTGCCTGGTAATCAGTATGTGGCCAGCTGCAACGGATGTGATAGTGCTATCAACTACCTGCAGGTGGTTTGTCCACAGGAGAGGGTTAGTCAGCGGCCTGGTAAAGGCGGGCACAGGGATAGGAATAATGCTCGTGCCGCTACTAGCAAGCTATTTTATTTCCTGTTATGGCTGGCGAACCGCATGCACCCTGCTGGCACTTATGGCGATAGTATTTATCCTCCCGCTGGTACAGGTATTGAGGCGTGACCCATCGCAGAAAGGACTCCGACCCTATGGCGATGATGCTGCTATCCCGGTTGGACTGGGTGATGAGGGATTTTCCTCTAGCGAGGCCGTTAGATTGAAACAGTTCTGGATGCTTTGTGCTACCCTTTTCATGGTCTGGTACTGTGCGAATAGTGTGATGGTACACATGATACCTTACGCCATAGATAGCAATGTCCCGTCAATTCAGGCAGCCGCTCTTATATCCATTATTGGAGGAACCAGCATTGTGGGCAGGATTGTCATGGGTGGTGCAGGCGACCGAACAGGGGCAAGAAAAGCATTTGCAATAAACTTCTGTATCCTGCTGGCAGCGCTGTTATGGCTCTATTTCTCCACCGAGCTGTGGCAGATTCGCGTGTTCGCGGTGGTGTATGGCTTTGCCCACGGCGGATTTTTCGGATTGCTGGCCCCGCTTGTAGCAGAGCTGTTCGGCACCAAGTCTCATGGGGCCTTGTTCGGTATGGTTACGTTCTGGGGAATGATGGGTGGTGCCGTTGGCCCGGTGGTTGCTGGATATATCTTCGATGTAACCCAGAGTTACCAGACAGCCTTCCTCATTCTTATTATAGTCAGCAGCGTTGGGTTGACGCTTTCCCTGTTGCTGGGGCGCACCGTCGGCTCTAATACCCGTGCAGCTTAGCACAATGAAACGAAAGCAGAATGTGACACTAAGCACATGAACCAGTACGGGCCTCAGGCTCATTTTGTATTGGAATAGACTGCTATTTGCAAACAATATCTCTTTTGTGTATGATAAGAGAAGTAGTTTCAGTTAAGGCCGTTGCATACTTTTTTGTTACCTCAGGTTTACTCAAGTATTGGATGACCAGGACTCAGACTAAAATTTTAAAAAAGGAGGTCATCCAATGAATTTTGAGGACAAATCGATCCAGTGCTCCGATTGCGGAGCTACCTTCACTTTCACCGCTGAGGAGCAAGAGTTCTTCCATTCCAAGGGTTATACTAATGACCCTAAGCGCTGCCCATCATGCCGTCAGGCAAGAAAGTCAGAGCGATCTGGAAGTGACAGCTACAGCGGTGGTGCTCGTCGGCAATTGTTTCCGGCAGTATGCGCTGAGTGTGGCAAAGATACCGAAGTACCCTTTGAACCCCGTGATGGGAGACCGGTGTATTGCAGCGATTGCTACCGTAAAGTTAGATTGAGTAGATAGTGCTGGCTTAGGCCTTGAGAGCATACACAGGTTGGAATACCAACCTGTGTATGCTCCAGGCAGAAGTTTTGAAAGGCAACAAAAAAGAATGCAAGGAGAAGGCGAAAACAGTTGACAAACAACTGATTAGTAATAGCCATAATTTAATGGAAGGAGTGTTAATATGAAAATATATGTGGGCAACTTACCTTATGATATCACTGAGGATGAATTGCGTCAGGAATTCGCAGCTTTTGGAGAAGTGACATCTGTAAGTATCATCATGGACAGGTATAGTGGGCGGCCAAAAGGATTCGGCTTTATTGAAATGGCAGTAGTGGCTGAAGGTCAAGCTGCAATTACTGGAATGAATGGGAAAACTTTAAGGGAACGGACGCTGAATGTTAGTGCGGCTCGACCTCGCTCCGATGATAGAAGTGGTGGATTCGGTGGCGGTGGCGGAAGAAATAAAAGATACTGAATTGGGATT
This sequence comes from uncultured Dehalococcoidales bacterium, assembly GCA_964509565.1. Lineage (GTDB taxonomy): Bacteria > Chloroflexota > Dehalococcoidia > GIF9 > AB-539-J10 > JAGMDB01. The sequence goes on from CAZDXE010000049.1 coordinate 4,336, forward strand.
CCTGTGCTGATTACTGAACCCTCATTGTAGCCTGGTGTCGATCATGCATGCCAGCTTGCGATGGGGGAAATCAGTGGATTTGAGAATGTCTTAACCACACCCCGGAATAATCCCTCTTTTGTAATTTGAACCTCCCCATTACAGCGATGATACCAGGTATAGTAGTAGGCTTCATCCCTTTTGCAGTTTCAAGAAGGCCAGCTCATATTCCTCAATCAATTTTTCGTCGGCGAAGCTGAAGTATCTGTTATCACCTATCACGATGTGGTCCAGAACCTTAATTTGCATAGTGTTGCTGGCGAAGACTAGATCTCTGGTTATCTCTTTATCGTTATCGCTGGGCTCGGGATTCCCCGCAGGATGATTGTGTGCAAAGACCAGGGAGGCAGCGTTGTGTTTAATGGCTTGTACCATGATTTCCCTGGGGAAGACGGCGCTGGCATTTAGTGTCCCCTCGAACAGGTCTTTCACCCCGATTACCTGGTTCTGAGTATTCAGAAATATAACCTTAAAGACCTCTTTCTTGAGGTCGCGCATGGAGTGGTACAGGTAGTCAAAGACTTCTTTTGAAGATTTGCAATAGGACTTACCGAGAATCTGCTCCTTGAGAAATTCCCTGGCAAGCTCGTGCACGAATTTAATTACAAAGGTGCTATAAGGCGTAATGCCCTTGATTTTACGCAATTCCTCGGGTGGGGCCTCCAGTATGCCTCTCAAGGTTTTGAACTTGTCTATTGCTTCTTTGGCCTGCCGCTTGCGGTCTATGCGTGGCACCCCCAGGGTTAGCAGGAGTTCAATAATTTCATAATCCAGGAATGCTGTCAGCCCGAATTTATTGAATTTCTCCCGTAGCCGTGCGCGATGCCCTTCGTGGGACGCATAAGAGTCTGCTGTCCTGTATGCCTCACGAGCTTTCTGTTGCATAAGCCTCTTTCTGTCCAGCGTGCAGCAACTACCCTGTGGATGTTGCTTTTTACTTATTGCTTTGTTGTATTCTTGCCTGGGTTCTCACTGGCAAGCCCCATAGGTGAATAAAGCCAGGAGAGGCATTCTGGTCAAACACATCGCCTTTATCATAAGTGGCCAGGCTGAAATCGTAGAGAGAGTAAGGAGATTTCCTGCCCACTACCTGGCAAGTACCTTTATAAAGCTTGACCCTTATTGTCCCTGTGACGTATCTTTGCGAGCTTTTCACATAAGCAGCCAGGTCTTGACGCAGGCCGCCAAACCACAGTCCATTGTAAGTGAGGTCAGAATATTCGACAGCTACTTTATCCTTAAAGCGGAGCTGGTCTTTTGTCATCACCAGGCCCTCTAGTGCCAGGTGAGCCTGGAGCAGCACTACGGCTGCTGGCGCTTCATAGATTTCCCTGGATTTTATGCCCACTAACCTGTTCTCCACATGGTCAATTCTGCCAACGCCATGCATGGCAGCCAGCTCATGGATTTTTTGAATGAGGGTGACGCCACCCAGTTTTTCGCCGTTAAGGCTTACCGGTACACCTTTATCAAAGCCTATTTCCATATAAGTAGGTTGGTCTGGCGCCTCCTGGGGAGATTTTGTCCATTGAAAGGCGTCTTCGGGAGGCTCGTTCCAGGGGTTCTCCAGAACACCACATTCGGCGCTCCTCCCCCATAAGTTCTCGTCAATGGAGTATGGGCTGGAGACAGTGATAGGGATGGGTATATTATACTTCTGAGCGTAGGCGATTGTCTGTTCCCGTGTCATGCCCCATTCCCTGGCAGGTGCGATTACCTTAAGCTCAGGAGCCAGGGCCGCCGTACACACATCGAGCCTTACCTGGTCATTGCCTTTCCCCGTGCAGCCATGAGCTATGATAGTGGCGCCTTCCTTTCTAGCTATGTCCACCATGAGTTGGGCGATGAGAGGGCGTCCCAGAGCTGTGGCTAAAGGGTACTGCCCCTCGTAGATGGCATCAGCCTGAAGTGCAGGGAAGACAAAGGAATCGACAAAAGGTTTTCTGGCATCGATTACAATCGCCTTTATAGCTCCTACATCGAGCGCCTTTTGTTTGATAGCTTCCATGTTAGCCACATTGCCTATGTCCACGGTGAGGGTAATAATATCCAGGTTGTATTTTTCTCTGAGCCACCTTATGGCTACAGAGGTATCTACTCCACCACTATATGCTAATACTGCTTTATCCATTACGTTAGCCTCCTGCTTTTATTTTTTGCTGACTTAAAGCGCTCTCCAGTATATCAATTGCCTTATCTATCTCCTTTTCGCTAATAACAAGCGGAGGTATGAATCGGAGAGCATTTGCCTTTACTATATTAACCAGCAAGCCTTTGGCAAGGCAAGCTGCGGCTATTTCTTTAGCAATCTCATCGCTGAATTCTAAAGCTATCAATAATCCCTGGCCTCTTACATGGGTGATAAAATTAAACTGGTGCTTCAGCCCCTCCAGCCTGGACATAAAGTATTTCCCCACCTGCCCTGCTTTCCCTGCTATATCGTTATCGATAATGTATTTCATGGTGGCATAAGCGGCAGCGCAGACCAGCGGGTTGCCGCCGAAAGTAGAGCCATGGTCGCCGGGGACAAAGACAGATGCTTGCTCTTTAGCCAGGAAGGCGCCAATAGGAACGCCACTGCCCATCCCCTTTGCCAGAGACATTATATCTGGCTCGACCCCGTATTGCTGGTAGGCGAAAAGAGTTCCGGTGCGGCCGATGCCCGTTTGAATCTCATCCAGGATAAAGAGGATTTTTTTCTGCCGACACCATTTTTGCACTTCCTTGAGGTAGCCATCACCTGGCATATTAACTCCGCCTTCAGCCTGAATGGGTTCCAGCATTACACTGCAGGTCTGGGGGGTGGTGGCTCTTTTAATTGCTTCTATATCGTTGAAATCCACATTGATGAAACCCTGTGGCAAAGGCGCATAGGGCTTGTGGAATTTTTCTTGCCCCGTAGCGGCAGTCATGGCTAAAGTCCGTCCATGAAATGAGCTATTAGCGGTGATAATTTCATAAGCCCCGTCGAGACGAAGATTACCATATCTGCGAGCTAATTTTACTGCGCCTTCGTTAGCTTCAGCGCCGCTGTTGCAGAAGAAAATCCTGTCAAGACAGCTATTTTGAACTAAAATCTGTGCCAGCTCTATCTGGGGAATGGTGTAAAACTGGTTTGATGTCTGGATTAAGGTTCTGGCTTGCTTTTCTATAGCCTCGACTACTACCGGGGGGCAATGCCCCAGGCTGTCGACTGCCCAGCCACCAACGAGGTCAAGGTATTGCTTGCCCGCATCATCCCATACCCAAACTCCCTTGCCACGAACCAGGGTTACAGGAGTTCTGTTGAATGTTTTGAGAAATAGCTTTTGCTCTAATTCCTGCCAATTATTCTGCGACAATTGTTGTTCCTCCAGTTTCGTTATTTATTTCATTGAGCAAGGCGTGGGGCGCCTTGCCGTTGATAATACGTGTTATGGGCACTGTGGCTAATGCTCTGATGCAGGCTTCAATCTTGGGAATCATCCCGCCATAAGCTATGCCTGTGGCGAGCATTTTCTTCGCTTCTGTAATGTTGATGCGGGATAACATTCTGTCCGAATCGATATAAACGCCGTCAACATCGGTCAGGAAGATAAGCCTGTCAGCGCTCAGCGCAGCCGCAATTTCGCCGGCAGCGGCATCCCCGTTGACGTTGAGCAGCGTCATTTTATCCCTGTCCAGGCCAGAGCTTATCGGTGCTATCACCGGCATATAGCCCTCGTCCAGCAGTGCTTTTGGTAGGCTGGGGTCGGTGCTTATGATTTCGCCGACATAGCCCAAATTGGGGTGTTTGATAGTTGCTCGTAGCAGGTTGCCATCAGCGCCGCTCAGTCCAACTGCTTTTCCTGTTAAGGCTTGAATGGCTACGACCAGTTCTTTGTTTACCAGGCCACTGAGGACAGCGGTTACCACCTTCAGAGCCTTCGCATCGGTAACTCTTAATCCGTTTGCGAACCTGGTGGGGATGCCAAGTCTCGCCAGCCAATCGGAAACTTCTCTGCCGCCACCATGAATTACTACTAGAGGAATGCCTTGTTTTTGAAGCTTTACCAGGTCTTCCAGTGTGGTGTCATGGTTGCCCAGGGTGCTACCGCCTATCTTAACTACTATCGGTTGCATGGTTACTTCCGAATGATATTTTCGCCGTTAATAGTAACATATTCTTCGAGGTGGGTTATAGCCCGGTGGTAACTATGTGGTCAGCCATTACACGTTATTGACATAAGTCGGCAAAAATCATATATACTTAACAACCATCTTGTTGCATCATGAAGTTTAATAAATTAATTCCTGAATTAAGCGTATCCAATTTTGAAAAGAGCCTAAAGTTTTATACTGGAATTTTAAATTTCAAAATTGAATATCAAAGAGAAGAATGTAATTTTGCATATCTTTCTTTTCAAGGTAGTCAAATAATGATAGATCAGAGTAATGATAAGGAGGATTCGCCCTGGTTTACAGGAAAATTAGAATATCCAAGGGGAAGAGGTATTCATTTTCAATTTGAAGTTGATGAAATCCAACCAATCTTAGATAATCTCAATAAAAATAATTATCCAATTAAAGTGGAACCTGAAGAATATTGGTTTAGGAAAGAAGATGAATTAATCGGTATGAAAGGTTTTCTAGTAATGGATCCAGATGGATATTTACTTATGTTTAATGAAGATATAGGAACCAAGCCTTTATGATTTTGTT
>CAZDXE010000050.1:0-8996 GCA_964509565.1 uncultured Dehalococcoidales bacterium
GCTTCTCTTTCAGGAAGATAACAGAAAGGGGAGCAATGAAAAGAGGCGAGATAGAACTCAGTATGGATGCCTTAGCAGCTCCTATATGATTCACCGCTAGGTAGAATAACACTGTACCTATTGAATAATTGACAACACCTGACGCTCCAGCCTGGGTTAAATCTTTCCGAGTATATCTCCTATACTCAGTAATCCCATTTCGGGCTAAACTAAATATCACAAGCGGTAAAATGACAAAAGGCAATCGGACAACATTGAGCATTAAAGGATCAATCACCTGGAGTACTAATTTAGCTAGAATCGTTGCACCTCCACAAAACAAGCCAGAAATTGAAGCAAGGATTACCCCTTTTGCCCTATCAGATTTAAGTGTTCCACCTTCCTTAGCTTTTGAAGTAAATGATAGAAGAGTAATACCAATAATAATAAAAACAGCTCCCAGTATAGTATAGAAGGTAATTGGCTCGTCGAAAAAAATTACCGCCATGGTAGAAGTAGAGAGAAAATAAAAACTAAAATTTATGGGGTAAACCAAAGAGATATCAGCCAGGCTTATAGATTTTATCTCCAGGATAAAACCAATCCCCTGACCAGCAACAGCAGAGCCAATAATATAGGCTAAATAGCGCCAGCCAAAGAAAGTTAAGCCACTTAATTTACCTGAAGGAATCACAATAGCAACAAGTACTATCCAGGCTGCGCTGAGTACAATAGTATTTATAGATATGGTGCTAAATTTAGTGCTTATTGGTTTTATAATTAAGAAGCCAACAGCCCAGGCTAATGCAGCCCCTATTGCAGCAAATTCACCTAATACCATTCTTATTTCGCAAAACAATACTTTTCTGCATTATTATTATAACTGCCATTGGTTCTGTTTTACCATGTTACTAACATAATATATTAGATATGTCTATTTTGTTGGAAACTAATTTACCCATCCGATTGCTGCAACGTGGCAAGGTAAGAGATGTTTACGCCCTCGGGGATAAATTACTCATAGTATCCACCGACCGTATCTCTGCCTTTGATTTCGTTTTACCCTGTGGTATCCCCGACAAAGGAAAGGTGCTTAATCAGCTATCAGCTTTCTGGTTCAAGAAAACTGCTCATATTGTACCCAACCACCTTATCAAGCTAATCGATAGTCCAGGCTCACTACAAGATTATTACTCTGGAGAATTAGCTGACAACATTATTGCCCGCTCCATGCTCGTGGCCTTGTTAAACAAAGCACTGAGAAGTATATAACCTTCATCTATTCAAATCTCACAACGTGGTAAGTGGTATTCCTAGAGAGCAAACTATAATTCCCAAGATAACACGCTTGGTCAGCTTCTCTTTCAGGAAGATAACAGAAAGGGGAGCAATGAAAAGAGGCGAGATAGAGGTAAGTATGGATGCCTTAACAGCTCCTATATGATTCACGGCTAGTAAGAACAACACTGTACCTATTGTATGATTGATAACACCTGACGCTCCAGCCTGGATTAAATCTTTCCGAGTATATCTTTTATACTCGGAAAAACCATTTCGGGCTAAACTAAATATTACAAGCGGTAAAATGATAAAAGGCAATCGGACAACATTAAGCATTAAAGGACCAATCACCTGGAGTGCTAATTTAGATAGAATCGTTGCACCCCCCCAACATAAGCCAGAAATTGAAGCAAGGATTACCCCTTTCGTCCTATCAGATTTACGTGTTCCACCTTCCTTGGCTTTTGAAGGAGCTGATAGAAGAGTAATGCCAATAATAATAAACGCAGCTCCCAATCTAGTATAAGAGGTAATTGGCTCATCGAAAAAAATTGCCGCCATGGCAGAGGCAGAGAGAAAATAAAGGCTAAAATTTATGGGGTAAACCAAGGAGATATCAGCCAGGCTCATAGATTTTATCTCCAGGATAGAACCCATCCCCACACCAACAACAGCAGAACCAATAATATAGGCTGAGTAGCGCCAGCCAAAGAAAGTTAAGCCACTTAATTTACCCGAAGGGACCACAATAGCAACAAGTACTATCCAGGCTGCAATGAGTACAATACTATTTATAGATACGGTACTAAATTTAGTGCTTACTGGTTTTATAATTAAGAAACCAACAGCCCAAGATAATGCAGCCCCTATTGCAACAAATTCACCTAATACCATTCTTATTTTGCAAAACCCTACCTTTCTGCATTATGATTATAACTGACATTGGTTTTGCTTTACCATGTTACTAACATAATATTTAAATATGTCTATTTTACTGGAAACTAATTTACCTCTTCACTTGCTGCAACGCGGCAAGGTAAGAGATGTTTACGATCTCGGGGATAAATTACTCATAGTATCCACCGACCGTATCTCCGCCTTTGATTTCGTTTTACCCTGTGGTATCCCTGACAAAGGAAAGGTGCTTAATCAGCTATCAGCTTTCTGGTTCAAGAAGACTGCCAATATTGTACCCAACCACCTTATCAAGCCAATCGATAGTCCAGGCTCACTACAAGATTATTACTCTGGAGAATTACCTGACAACATTATTGCCCGCTCCATGCTCGTGGCTAAAGCCGATCGTATCCCTGTGGAATGCGTCGTTCGTGGCTACCTGGCTGGTTCGGCATGGGTAGAATATAAAAATGCCGGCACTGTTAACAATATTCGCTTATCAGCAAAAATGAAGGAAAGCCAAATTTTACCCCAACCGATGTTTACCCCTACTACCAAGAGCGAGACAGAGCATGATCGTCCTTTAACAAACCAGGACATTAGAAACATTGAGGAAATATTTGCCGCAAAACTAGAGCGAGGTCACCTAAATTTAATGAAGGAATTAGAGGAAAAAAGCTTGCTCATTTACCGCTATGCTCAAGATTACGCTAGAAGCAAAGGCATTATTATTGCCGACACCAAGTTTGAATTTGGGCTTATAAATGGAGAGTTAGCTCTTATTGACGAATTACTGACTCCAGATTCAAGCCGATTCTGGGATAATAGTCACTATAAAGCGGGGCATTCGCAACCTAGCTTTGACAAACAACCGGTACGGGATTGGCTTTTAGCTTCAGGATGGAATAAAGAGCCGCCAACGCCTACGTTGCCACCAGAGGTAATCAAAGCTACTACACAGCGGTATAGCAGAATCTATCAATTACTTACGGGTAAACATATCTAATTCCCAATATTGGTTTATTAAAATATGTCACAAACTAGCGTCTAACTCTCACTATCAGAAAATCATAAAAATCATGCTTTATTGTTAAAGGAGATTCAGTTCATATGGAGTGGAATAGCATATTCAGCATTGTAATTGGTGTTTCAGTGATCTTTGGAATATTCCTGACGCTTCATAGTAGAAAGAAAGATGGAGCGCGAAGAAGAGAACAGCTCTGCCAGCAACTCCAAAAAATAGGAATAAATGCATACGCAATGCAAATTGGAGATATCAGGGAGAAAATAGGGCAAAAACGCTCTTTGGGGAAGAAATCCATGGGAATTGTTGAATTGAGGGATAGAAATGTGGATTTCATAAATATTATCGGCATATCTAGCCAGTATGGAACAAATTATTTCATTGATTATCTAGTGAAGAGCACAAACATTCTAGAGAGACGAATGCTAGGAAAGGTTAAGCTAATCAGAAAGAAAAATCGACCACTCTGGGGTAAAGTAATATCTATTGAATGGACAGGAGATAAATCCCTATCTCAAAACCTTAACTTCGATTATAACCTGGAAGGCAAATTGCTGTCCTCTGAAATGAAGAATCTAGGGGGAAACATCCAGATTATCCCTGAACCTGATCACGAATACGCCCGAATAAAAACCGACTATTTTCTCCCCTCCTCAGAGGCATTTGAAGCAATAGACATCATCGCCAAGCATATCAAATCATGGTAAGGATTGTTAAGATATCTACGGGGATGAAATTTAGTAATATCGGTACCAATTTTTGTCAATTTTAGTAGCTTCCACTTTAGCATGCCAGGGAATGCCATAGTTATTAGCTAATTCAGCCAAACTCTTAAGCCTTTTTGCTACAGTAGTTTCCAGGAATGCTAGCCTTTCCTGCAACGAGTCAATTTGAGTAGCCTCCTGCCATAAAGCTCGCCCAGCCAGGAATCCTGAAGCTCCTGCCTGACAGGCAAGTTTAACTTCGCGGTGGAAAAGTTCAAAATTCACACCCGCGCTAAGAATCACCCATGGAACCTGACTTGCTTCATTAAGTTGATAACAAAAATCTGCCAACCGTTCCTCATTTTTCTCATATTCAATATCAGCAGGAAATTCAGCTTTGAGCACATCAATATGAAGAGCTGTAATTTGCTTCGCTGTTTCAATAACTAATTGCGGTTTTATTTTGGCAAAGTTTCGGGGGTCAGTCTCTGCCTTCCCTATTTTATAGCTCACAGGTTCAACTATAAATGGCATATCTTCTGCCAGACACTCATCAGCCAACCTTTTCACCATATCCAATTGCTTTTCGGCAACTCCAGTATCAGGGCGATAATACAATAGAAGTTTTACCCCTGCAGCTCCCATTTTCTTTACCTTTTCTATGCTCCACCCAGACAACAAATCGGTGATTCTCGCATCTGGCTCTCCTGAATAGCCACTTTTCTCCAAGCTCACAATCAATCCAGTGTTCTTAGGCAAAACATTAGCAGCAATTACCTGAGCTGCTCCATAGATGGGGTCAAGCAAAATAGCGCTCGCATAAGGAGCTACAATCCGACATAAGTCCAGTTTAAAATCCACCATAGTTTGATAGCCAACACTTTCTGGGTAGTCCCCGCCCAACATCTTCATCAGCGAGCCCCTATGGTCCAGAGCACACATTGCCATAATGCCTTTTCCATTGGCTAATTGCTGTAAGCCTCTTATTTTACCTATGGATAATTCTCTCATGTCTTTAAGTAGCTAATACTGTCATTAATTGCAACAAGTTATTATCTAATTCCTTTTTCCTCTCCCACGTTTCTCTTAACGGGGTCGAAACTATCTCCCCATTTAATTCTCCAATCATATAACCTGATTTGCCCTCAATCAACGCATCCACAGCCGCTGCTCCCAATTTGCTAGCCAAAATTCTGTCTCTAGCTGTTGGTGAACCTCCTCTTTGTATATGGCCCAAAACACAAACACGATAATCCCGTTTTAGCCTTTCCCATACTTGCTGAGCAATAGCAAACACGCCACCTGCCTCATCACCCTCAGCAACTATCACTATACAAGATTTCTTGCCTTTCCTAAAATTGCGTTCCATATTGAAGCAAAGTTCTTCAATTTTCGTTTTTGTCTCAGGAATCAGAATGCTCTCAGCACCACCCGCAATTCCTACATCCAGAGCAATAAAACCTCTGTCTTTCCCCATGACTTCAATAAAAAAGGGGCGTTGCAAAGATCCAGCAGTATCCCTAATTTTATCTATAGCACTTAAAGCGGTGTTTATCGCAGTATCAAATCCGATAGAATAGTCAGTGCCGTAAACATCATTATCAATGGTACCTGGAATACCTATCACCTGTATGTCCCCTGCTTCGACTAAAGCCATAGCACCACGAAATGTACCATCACCGCCAATTGTTATCAAACCCTCAATATTCTCCTGGTGCAAATTCCATATCGCTTTTTTTATACCATCAGTAGTTTTCATTTCTTCGCAGCGAGCCGTTTCAAGAAAAGTACCTCCACGTTGAATAATATTGGCTACTGACCGGGAATCCAACATTATCGTGTCCCTCTCCAATAAACCAGCATAACCACGTCGAACACCAACTATTCCGCACTTACAGGCAGCACCATGCCGAACTATTGCCCTGATGCAGGCATTCATTCCAGGGGCATCACCACCGCTGGTTAAAACAGCTATCTTTTTCATGAAGCTATTTTTAGTCAAATTTTTATCCTCTTCGTAAAGTATAGCACTCCCAGTAACACGAGAAGAAATCGAAAATGACCAGTACAGGCAGACTCATAATCATCTTACCCCTCGCTGCAAATGACGCAGATGAATAAGGTTACTCAATTATATGTGAGTCAAGTTATGGATAAAATGGATTGAACAGGAGAGCATTTATGCCTATCATTTTTCTTCAGCAACGAGAGTTGCTAGCTTATCCAGCACCATCTTCAATGCATCTATCTCTTTACCATAGTCAGCCCAATCACCAGCCTTAAGATACTCCTGTGCATTGTCATAATGCTGTTGAGCTTCCTTAATCAAATTAGCCACCTCAGCAACTACAGGCTCCTCTGGCTCCACAGGAGTTGGCGGCTCAATTTCGGGTTCAATTGGTGATGCCTCAGCACCAAAGATAGCGGCTAGACTTTCGCTCAACGTAGGCTGCATAGCTATCTGGTCACCAGCAGCCACAATAACACGCTTCAATTCGGGCAGCCCTCCTGTATCTGCCTGAAGGAACACCGACTCCACATACAGGTTGGATTTGCCTAAGGGTATCATCAGAAGGTTGCCGCGAATAACTCGAGAGCCACCACGACCCCACAGAGCAAGCTGCTCAGTGATAACAGTATCCTGCTGGATTCGGTTCTCAATCTGGCTGGGACCATACACCAACCGCTCTTTAGGAAAGTGATAGGCAAGTAACTTTCCATAATTTTCACCATCACAGCGGGCAGCAAGCCAACCGATAGTGTTATTCTTGTTCACCGGGGTGAATGGCAAGATGAGCAAGAATTCTTCCTTTTCCTCTTCGGGCAGTCGCATGATGATATAGTAAGCCTCCATCTCTTGTTCTGACCCAGCGTAGACTTCCTTGGGCACAGCCCACATATCTTCCCTATTGTAAAACACTCTGGCATCGAGCATATGGTAACTTTGATATACTGAGGACTGAATATTGAACATGCCCTCAGGGTAACGAAGATGAACTCGTAAGGATTGGGGCATCTGTTCCACAGGTACGAAAAGCTTGGGGAAAATAGCCTGATAGGTTTGTATTAGAGCATCATCAGAATCAGTAACATAGAAAGTCGTAGTGCCATCGTAGGCATCGATAACTACTTTAACGCTGTTACGAATATAATTTATTCCACCTTCAAAGGGCTCAGAATAAGGATAACGAGCAGTAGTAGTATAGGCATCCTGTATCCACAATAATTTCCCATCTACCATAACCACATAGGGATCGCTATCCAGTTCCAAAAATGGTGCCAAGTGGCTCACCCTCTCTCTAATATTCCGATAATAAAGGACCCTGCTTTCAGAAGTTAACTCACTGCTAATAAGGATATTTAAATCACCAAATTGCCATGCATAGGCTATTTGTCGAATGAAACTCCCTATATTAACCCCGTCTTTCCCTTCGTAGTGCCCATAAACATTCTCTTCACCCATAGGATAATCAAATTCCTGAGTTTTCGTGTTCACAATTACATAATTGTTCGTTCTTTCCCCAAAGTAAATCTGCGGTTGCTCTATAATAAAGTCAGTAACGTTAGTAACAGGTGGTATATCCTTCACCAGCAATATAGGCAAACCCTCAGCGCTGATTTCGTTAACCGGGCTCATGGCAATACCATATCCATGAGTAAACTGTAGCCGGCGATTGACCCACGTTTGTGCTTCCTCAGCCAATTTCTCCGCAGACAATTCCCTAGCCGATAACATTACCTGCCGATATTCGCCATCAACTATATAACGATCAACATCAACATCATTGAAGTCATAGTAGAGCCGAATTGCCTGAAGCTGATTATAGGTATCTTTTAACGGGCGGTGGTCCCAGAGTCTGATATTATTAATGGTAACCCTGTTTTGTGCTACATCCTGTGGACTTGGCAACTTCTCTGCAGGAAAAGCCTCCTCTTCGACATCACTCAAACCAAAGGCTTCTCTGGTAGATTGGATATTGTATTCAATATAGGGTTTCTCCAGGCCCAGTTCATTAGGCTGCACTTGGAAGCGTTGCACAAAACTTGGAAATATCTGTCCCACAACGATGCTAAGCACTACCCATCCTACAACAGCGTAGAGAGACCAGCGAAATCTGCGACGCAATATTGAAACCATAACAACTACCATACATATAAGCACTACTGCCAACAATATCCACTGTGCGGGAAGCTTGGCATGCATATCAGTATAACTGGCTCCGAAAACCACTCCACGCTTGGAGAAGACCAGTTCCCAGATACCGAGCCAGTAATCCCAGGCAAAAAGGCCTAATATAGCCATGCCCAGTCCTCCAACATGAGCCATCACAGGACGAGCAAAATCGAACTTGAGTCGTTGCGTCGTATAGCCCAAAAGATACACCACGGCACTGCCAAGAAGAGTGACCGTTAAGGCACCAAAGATCCAATTTCGCAGCATATCAAGAAAAGGCAATGAGAAAACATAGAAACCAACATTCTTATGGAAAATCGGATCAGCAACACTAAATGGCTGTCTATTGAAGAAACTCAACACTAGCATCCAGTTGCCCTGGGCCGCCGAGCCAAAAATTACGCTGAGCAACGTTGTTGCCAATATGACACCCAGCTTAGATATTCGCTGCAGCTGACCTACTACTATGGTCCATGGCCAGAAATGTATTTCATTGCTAGGCGCTAGATGCGCAGCCAGCAAGAGATTCCCTAAAAACAAGCTACAAAAAAGAACAGCCGCAGAAAAAAATATTAACACCCGCGCTTTCAATACAGTGGTGTAAATGTCACTATAACCCAGGCTACCAAACCATAACCACTCAGTATAGATTTCTTTCGATACACTCAAGACAATGAACAAAACTACAACCGTAGCTATAATTATCATTGTCTTGGAGCTGTGTCCACGTTGGGGAGGTGGCACAGATTTCTCACCCCTATTCTCGGGAAACCAGCGCTGCCATTGCTTATCTAATGAATCCAAATCACTCCCCCAATTTTCCTACAGATAAAATTACACTGCTCTTCACTTTACATCCAATCAGGGTCATTGTATGACCCTGAAGCTAGCTATAATGTAGCACGATACCATATCCCATTCATAGCAGTCAAAACAA